>DAOMFN010000019.1:10661-12310 GCA_035429785.1 Anaeromyxobacteraceae bacterium | reverse complement strand
GGCGCGGGCCCCGGGGCGGGGCCTCCCCGCCCCGCGCAGCGGCGATCTCCTCGGCACGGGGGGAGAGGCGCGCCGCCCAGCGCCCCACCGCCCGGACGTGGGCGGCGGCCTCGGCCCGGTTGGCCTCGAGATCGGGCGCCGTGCAGGCGATGTCCGTGTGCCGCTCGATCTCCTTCCGCAGCGCGGCGACGCCGCACTCCAGGTCGGCGTGCTCCGGGCCGGTGCGGCTCCGCGTCCATGCGTCGAGGGCCGGCGCCGCGGAGGACATCGCCGCCAGGGCGGCCTCCATCCGCGCCTCGTATCCCGAGCGCCCGGTGCGGCACGCCGCGGCGGTCTCCGCCGACGCCACCTGGGCGCGGTAGGCCTCGACCGCCGCCAGGGCCTCCGCGGCCTGGAGGCGGAACTGGGCATTCTCCGCCGGCGGAGGCGACGAGGCGCGGCCGCAGGACGCGAGCGCGGCGACGAGGATCAGGGACGGGATCGACGGACGCACGTGGGTTCGGGAAATCATCGCGTCGCCGATGTACCCTGGATCAACGACACGCGCATCCCGTGAAATTTCGACGGGCGTGCGAATGACGAGGCTCTCATCTTTCGCCGCCCGCGATCGGCCGCGTGCTCCGGCTCGCTTCCGGCTAGACTGCGCGACCCCACCTTCCACCGGAGAGTCCCGCATGTCCCGCCTCGCCGCCCTCCTCGCCTGCGCCGCGCTCGCCGTGGCCCTTCCCGCCTCCGCCGAGACGAGGTACGGCGCCGGCGTCGGCAAGGCGAAGCCGGTCCAGGTCTCCGAGCTCATGGCCCACCCCGACCGCTGGGTGGGCAAGGCGGTCCGCGTGGAGGGGCTCGTCACGGCGGTCTGCCCGAAGCGGGGCTGCTGGATGGAGCTGGCCTCCGACAAGGAGTTCCAGACCATCAAGATCAAGGTGGACGACGGCGTCATCGTCTTCCCCATGGACGCGAAGGGGAAGGTGGCGACCGCCGAGGGGGTCTTCACGCGCATCGAGGTCCCGGTCGAGCAGGTCGAGGCGATGAAGCGGCACGAGGCCGAGGAGAAGGGCATTCCCTTCGATCCACGATCGGTGAAGGGACCGGAGGTGGTCTACCAGATCCAGGGCACCGGCGCGGTCGTCCGGTAGGCCGGTGAGCCGCCCCTGGAGCTGGCGGCGCGTGAACCGCGCCGTCCACCGCGACGCCGGCTACCTGGTGGCCGGGCTCACCCTGCTCTACGCCGTCTCCGGCGTGGCCGTGAACCACCGCGCGGAGTGGAACCCGAGCTGGGACCTGGCCCCGGAGACGCGCCGCTTCGAGCCGCTGCCGGTGACCGACCGGCCGACGATGGAGGCGGCGGTCGTGGCGGCGCTCTCGCTCCCCGGGCCGCCGCGGTCGTCGTTCCGCCGCGCGCCCGAGCGCATCGAGCTCTACTACGACGGGTGGTCGGTCGAGGCCGACGTCCAGGCCGGGACGGCCGTCGTGACGCGTCCGCGCGAGCGGCCGGTGCTGCGCGACGCGAACTACCTCCACCTGAACGAGGCCAAGGGGGCCTGGACCTGGTTCGCCGACGCCTACGGCGTGCTGCTCGGCGCCCTGGCCGTGACCGGGCTCTTCATCCTGCGCGGGCGCCACGGCCTGGCCGGCCGCGGCAAGTGGCT
>DAOMFN010000019.1:8195-10561 GCA_035429785.1 Anaeromyxobacteraceae bacterium | reverse complement strand
CGCCGGCCGGTCCCGGTCACGCGGTGAGGAAGGTCCGGAACTCCTCCTGGGTCATGCGCGGCAGGGGCGCCGCCGGACCCTCGCGCCCCCCGATGCGCGCCTTCCAGGTCTCGAGCAGCAGGCCCGAGAAGTCGAAGCGCTCCTCCATCCACTCGTGGTGGATTCGCTCCAGGGCGTCGCGCGTCACCTCGCTCCAGTCGTCCACCACGAGCACCGGCAGGCCGGCGAAGAGGTCGGCGATGGGGTGGCGACGGACGATGGGGATGGCCCCGAGCGCCAGCGCCTCCCAGGTCCGGTGGCAGTCGGGACCGTAGCCGGACGGGCTCAGGACGAAGCGGTGGCGGGCCTGGCCGCGCCAGGTCTCCTCCCGGGAGACGGGGACCGGGGCCACCGTCGCGGTGCCGGGCGCCACGCGGGCGAGGCACTCGGCCCGGTCGCCACGGTCCATGGTCTGCGCCCAGTCGCACCAGCCCGACCGGATCCGCTCCTTCACGTACGGTGAGTCCCGCAGCGTGATCCGGAGCAGGATCTCCTGCGACGAGGGCAGGCCCAGCCCGCCGCCCCAGCGGTAGGGGCGCGCCCAGCGGGTGTGGTAGTCGAGCCCGATGGGCAGGGAGGCGAGGCGGGGCCGGTCCGCGCCCCGGTTCTGGGCGAACCAGCGGACCAGCCGCGGCGCCCCGGCCACCGCGTCCAGGGCCTCACCCAGCGTCCCGGCGTCCACGACGAGGTCGCTGTCCCCGCTCACCAGGACGAAGTCGCGGTCGATGGCCGGAAGCGCCCGGCGCGCGAAGCTGGCGATCGCCTCGGTGCAGACGTGGATGGTCGTCGGCCGGTCGGTCACGGCGGCGTCGCGAACCCGGGCCGGGATGGAGGCGACGTAGTCCTCGTCCGCGAAGCTGGAGCGGGGCTCGGGCGGGCGGACGTCGCAGGCGGCGAGGATGCCCCGGCTGCTCACCAGGCGACCGTTGGCGATGGCCAGGTCGTGGTCGCGCCGCGCCACCTGCTGGAGCACGGTGGCCTCGGCGTCGAAGCGCGCGAGGAACCGCCCCACCGGGCCGAGGAGGAACCGCCTCGTGCGTCGTCCGATCCGCGGCATGCTAGGCCAGGGCCTCCAGCAGCATCCGGCCCACCACGTCCGGGGCGTACCGCGCCCGGCAGGCCCGGTCGGCGGCGATGCGCAGCCGGTCGGCCTCGGCATCGGGGAGCCCCGCAACCCGCTCGAGCACGTCGGCCAGCGCGCCGGGATCGAAGGCGTCGCAGGTGAAGCCGAGCGCGCCGCCCTCCAGGATCTCCAGGGGACCGCCGTGGTCCGGCCCCACGAGCAGCAGGCCACGGGCCGCAGCCTCCGGGAAGACCATCCCGAAGGGCTCGTCCACCGGCAGGCAGGCGAGCACGTCGCTGTCGGAGTACACGCGCGCGAGGTCCGCGTCCGGGAGGAAGCCGTGGAACCGCGCGCTGCTCCCGAGCCCGAGCTCGACCGCCAGCGCCTCCAGCCGGGGCCGGTGCGCTCCCTCTCCCACCACGTGGAGGCGCGCCGCCGGGTCCGCCCGCTCCCGGAACCGGGCGAACCCGCGCAGCACCGTGTCGACGTTCTTCACGCGCTCCAGGCGCGAGTGGACGAGAACGCGGAGCCCGGACCGGCCCAGGCCGGAGCGCGGCGGGACCCCGGCAGGGAAGGCCACCATGGGAGGGACCACCACGTCGCTGCATCGACCGTAGATCCGGCGGGCGTTGTCGCGGCTGAAGGCGCTGATGGCGAAGATGGCGTCGAGCCGCGAGACGCTCGCGACGTCGAAGGTGGCGAGCGCCTCGGCCTCCCGGCGGGCAGGGCCGCGGGCCAGCTCGGCGAGCCGCCGCGCGAAGTGCACGCTGGCGTCGTCCAGCCCCCGGCCCGCCGTGGCCGACGCCCGCGCGGACAGGAAGGGGTTGGCCTCCCGGGGGTGCACGCGCCGGTTGGGCTCGTTGCATTGCCAGACCGTGCGGGCCGGCGTCTCGACCCACCCGAGGAGCGCGCTGCAAGGGTAGTTCGTCGCCAGCACCACGTCCCCCCCCTGGAGGGCCGGGCGCGCCCGCCGGGCGCGGAGCCGCATCCGCGCCACCGGTCGCCCGAGCGCGACCACGTCGCTCCAGGCCCGCCTCGGAACGACGGTCACGGGGATGCCCTCGAACCTGCGGGCCCACCGGGCCGGGTCGAGCGCATAGGTGACCACCTCCACGCCGACGCCCCGATCGCGCAGCCACGCGGCCTGGTCGAGCGCCAGGAGCTCGGCCCCGCCGACGTCCTCGAACCCGGGGTGAAAGAACGTCACCTTCACCCCGGGACCCCCGTCAGCCGGCGGTAGAGGGCGAGGTAGGCGTCGGCGCAG
>DAOMFN010000019.1:0-8095 GCA_035429785.1 Anaeromyxobacteraceae bacterium | reverse complement strand
ACAGCCACGCCTTCTGCGCGTCGCTCACGTCCGTCAGGATCCTCACGTTCGCGAGGCCCCTCGCCTCCGCCCTCACGGCCTCCACCGCCCCGCTCGCCGGTCCGGCCAGCACGAACCCCTGCTCCGGCCACGCCGCCGCCAGCCCCAGGATCGCCGCCATGTTCTTCGACGCCGCCATCCGGCTCAGGTGGAACAGGTACCTCCCCGGCTCCACCCCCTCCACCGCCTCCTGCGGGTCGCCCACCAGGCTCCGCGCCCCCAGGTGGATCGTCTCCACCGGCCCGCGGAATCCCCCGTGTCCCCTCACGTCCCCCGCCACGTAGCGCGTGTCCGTCACCACGAGGTCGGCGCCCACCAGCTTGAGCCGCCCCTTGAAGGCGTGGAGGAAGCGGCTCGCCCCCTGCTTGGCGTAGAGGTAGTTGAAGTCGTGCACCGTGACGACGTGGACCGCCGTCCCCACCGGGGCGCGGTGCGAGATCTGCTGGTGCAGCCGGTGCCACAGGGCGAACCGGGGCCCGGGAGCGTGGAAGACCTTCTGGGACGTCGACGCGGGCACGTAGCTCACCGCGTCGCCGAAGAGGCCGAACCGCTCGGGGCGCATGTGGAAGTGGAGGCGGATGCCCTCCTCCGCCAGCTCCGGCGCCCGGGCCGCCAGCCGCCGGCCCAGCTGGACCGCGAACTCCCCCATGCCGTCGTGGAGCGTCCGCAGCTTCCCGAAGGCGATGCCGATGTTCAAGGTCCGCGGAACGGGCGCCCTCCAATCGAGTGCCGTCGGGCGCATCGTGGACGAAAAGGGCTGCCGCGGCAAGGTGGCGGGACGCCGGTTAGACTTCGCCCGGCTCCAACAACCGGAGGGACCCACATGAAGAAGCTCCTCGTCGCGCTCGCCATCCCGCTCGTCGCGTCCGTCGCCCACGCCCAGGGCTCCGCCCCGGCGGGCGGCATGCTCGAGATGCGCAACACCGGCACGCCCGGCAAGGCCGAGGCGAAGCGCACCGTCCAGGCGACGCTCCTCGTGAAGGCGGTGGACGTCGCGAAGCGCACCCTCACCGTCCAGGCGCCGGACGGCCGCACCCAGACCGTCCAGGTGGGACCGGAAGTGAAGCGGCTCGCCGAGATCAAGGCCGGCGACTCCGTGAGGATCGAGTTCACCGAGGGTCTCGAGCTCGCGCTGCAGCCGGACGGCTCCCCCACGGTCGCCCCGGAGGCCGTCGCGGGGGCCGGCAAGGCCGACGCGTCGCAGGCACCCGGCGCCGCCGCCGCGGCCGGCATCCGCGCCACGGTCACGGTCACCTCCATCAGCCTGAAGGACCGGGTGGTCATCTTCCAGGGCCCGGAGGGGAACCAGTACGACGTGAAGGCCGGCCCGAACATCCAGCTCGAGAAGCTCCGCGTGGGCGACCGGCTGCTCGCCACGTACATCCAGGCGGTCGCGCTGCAGGTCGAGCACCAGCCGAAGAAGAAGTAGCCGGGGCCCTACCCGGCCCGGTGCTCCTGCGCGTCCCGCATGAGCTCGCGGTGCCGCGCGTCCTGCGCGCGCAGCGCCTGGAACAGCCCGGCGACGTGGGGCGCGACGGTCGACGCCATCATCTCCGCGTGGAGGGCGTCGATCGTCCGCTCCACCGCGACGAGGGCGTGGAGGACCGCGGCCGGCGAGACCGGGCCGGGAGGACCGAGCTCCGCCTCGAGGTGGGCCAGGACGGACCGGGCCTCGTCGACGTCCGCGCCGATCCGGGCCACCGCGTGCTCGGGCCAGGCGTCGGCCCGCACCAGCCGCTCGAGAAGGCGGATGCGCACGGCGTGCTGCTCCTCCTCGCGGGCCATGCCCCGGAGGAGCTCGGCCAGCCAGCCGGGAGCGCCCTCCCGCCCGGCGAGCCGCGCGTAGAGCGCACCGGACCGCAGCTCGAGATCGGCAGCGGCCCGGAGGCAGCGTGCGGCGGCCTGTCCGCGACCCGGAACGAACCTCATGGCCGGGGACGGCTCCCTGCGATCGACGAGGGCGTCATCCCCCTCTTGACGCCGAGGTCGTCCCATCCGGGCCACACTCGCTTGGGGGGTGCCCAATTTCCTGAACGATCTCTCATGCATTCGGGTTCGACAGGCCACGACGCGCTGCACTATGAATGTCCAGTTCCCTCCTCTCCAACGAATGGGTGACCCATGCGAATCGCGATCATCGGTTCCGGGCCGGCCGGCTTCTACGCCGCGGAGGCGCTCCTGAAGCGCCCGGGCGCGCCGGTGGACATCGACCTCTTCGATCGCCTGCCCACGCCCTACGGCCTCGTTCGCGGCGGCGTCGCGCCCGACCACCAGAAGATCAAGTCGGTCACCCGGGTCTTCGCCGCCACCGCCGCCCGGCCCACCTTCCGGTTCCTCGGCAACGTCCGCCTCGGACGCGACCTCCAGGTGGCGGACCTGCGCCGGCACTACCACCAGATCGTCTACGCCACCGGCAACGAGGGGGACCGCCGCCTCGGCATCCCGGGCGAGGGCATGCTCCGGTGCACGCCCGCGGCGGTCTTCGTGGGCTGGTACAACGGCCACCCCGACTACCGGAACGCGGCCTTCGACTTCTCGGTGGAACGCGTGGCCGTGGTGGGCAACGGCAACGTGGCCCTCGACGTCGCCCGCATCCTGTCGCGCACCCCCGCCGAGCTCGCCCGCACCGACATCGCCGCCCACGCGCTCGAGGCCCTCTCCGGGAGCCGGATCCGGGAGGTGTTCGTGCTGGGCCGGCGCGGCCCCGCCCAGGCCTCCTTCACGGCGGGTGAGCTGGAGGAGCTGGGGGAGCTGGAGGCCGCCGACCCGGTGGTGGACCCGGCGCAGGTCGCGGACGGCGCCGTCCCCGGGACCGGGTCGCGGAAGGGCACGCTCGAGCTGCTCCGCGCCTACGCCTCCCGTCCGGCGCGCGAGGGAACGCGCCGGCTCCACCTGCGCTTCCTCGCCTCGCCGGTGGAGGTGACCGCGGGACCGGACGGGGGCGTTGCCGGGCTCGTCGTCGAGCGGAACCGGCTCGAGACCCGCCCGGACGGCTCGGTGGTCGCCCGGGGGACCGGGGAGGTGCAGACCCTGCCGGTGGGCATGGTGCTGCCCGCGGTGGGCTTCGCCGCCGACCCGATCCCGGGCGTGGCCTTCGACGATCGGGCCCGCATCGTCTCCAACGAGGACGGCCGGGTGGTCGACCCGGCGACCCGCGCGGTCGTGCCCGGCGAGTACGTGGTGGGGTGGGCCCGCAGCGGCCCGCAGGGGCTCATCGGCGAGCACAAGCGGGCCTCGGCCCACGTCGTCGACCACATGACCGCCGACGCCTCCGCGCTCGCCGCGCGCGAGCTGCCGCCGCGCGACGCCATCGACGCCCTCCTGCACGGACGGGGGGTGAAGCCGGTCACGTTCGACGACTGGAAGCGGCTCGACGACGTGGAGGTGGCCCGCGGCGCCCGGCGCGGCGCCCCCCGGGACAAGATCGTCGACGTGGAGGCGATGCTGGAGATCCTGGGCCAGTCGCGCTAGGACGGGCGGATGGCCCCGTCCATCCAGGAGCGCATCCCGCACAACCACTGCTGGGGGTGCGGCACCCTCAACCCGCGCGGCCTGCGCATCCAGAGCTTCGTCGAGGGGGAGGAGACGGTCTGCACCTTCCACCCCTCCCCGGACCACATGGCCGGGCCGACCACCGTCCTGTACGGCGGGATCATCGCCGCGGTCATCGACTGCCACTCCGTGTGCACGGCGATCGCCGACGCCTACCGGGCGGCCGGCCAGGAGCTGGGGAGCGCACCGCACCGCTGGTGCGTGACCGGCGCGCTGCGGATCGACTACCTCGCCCCCACCCCCATCGACCGGCCGGTGGAGCTGCGCGCCCGGGTCCGCGAGGCGAAGGGGCGCAAGCGGGTGGTGGAGTGCACGGTGCGGTCGGGAGGCGTCGAGACCGCGCGGGCCGAGGTGATCGCGGTCGAGGTCCCGGCCGGCTGGGGCGCCCTGCCTCCGGCCGGATGAGGCGTTTACGGCCGGAGCCCAGGAATCGCCGCACCGGCTTGGAAGTTCCCCCCGGTACCGGTAGAAGGGACCCCGCCGTCACCGGGGGTCCCGGTCGGCGACACCACCCGAGGAGCGACGATGGCCAAGCGTGGATTGGGGCGGCGCAGGTTCATGAAGATGTCCGGCGCGACGCTGCTCGCGGCGGGGGCGGTGGACCTCGTGGGCTGCGCGACCGCGAAGCCGAAAGGCGAGGGGCAGGCCGCCGGGATCGGCTACTTCGACCGCTTCGGCATCACCGAGGCCCTGCTCGACCAGGCCATCGCCGAGGCGATGTCCCGCGGCGCCGACTCGGCCGACGTCTTCGTCCAGCACCGGGTCACCTCCAGCCTCGGCCTCCAGGACGGCGCGGTGAACCGCTCCTCGGCCCAGGTCATGCTCGGCGTGGGCGTGCGGGCCGTGAAGGGGGACCAGCAGGGCTACGGCTACACCGAGGACCTCTCGCTGGCCTCCATCCTCGACTGCGCCCGCACCGCCGCGGCCATCGCCGACGGCCCGGCGCGCCCCGGACCGGGCCGCTTCCACGTGGACGGCCGGCTGCCCGACCGCTACCCGGTGAAGCTGCGCTGGGAGGACGTGCGCCCCGAGCAGACCATGCCCATCCTGACGCAGCTGGAGGCGAAGGCGCTGGCCTCCGATCCGCGCATCCGGAAGGTGAGCCTCCAGTTCGCCGACGAGTACGGCGCGGTGCTGCTCGCCGACTCCACCGGCCGCATCGTGGAGGACTTCCAGCCGATGACCCGGCTGTGGCTCCAGTGCACCGCCGAGCAGGGCGGCAAGCGGGAGTCGGGCGGCTACAACGTCTCCGCCCGCGCCGGCCTCGAGTACTACGACGACGACCGGCTGGCCCGCGTGGTGCGCGAGGCGGTGGCCCGCACCACCATCCTCTTCGAGGCGGTCCCGGCCCCGGCCGGGGAGATGCCGGTGGTGCTCGGCGCGGGATCGTCGGGCATCCTCCTCCACGAGGCCATCGGCCACGGCATGGAGGCCGACTTCAACCGGAAGAACATCTCCATCTTCTCCGACAAGATCGGCAAGCCGGTGGCGAAGCCCTTCGTGAACATCGTGGACGACGCCACGCTCCCGAACGCGCGCGGCGCCATCAACGTGGACGACGAGGGCAACCCGGCCGGCGTGACCCACCTCGTCGAGAACGGCATCCTCTCCACCTACCTCCACGACTCGGTGTCGGCCCGCCACTACGGGGTGAAGCCCACCGGCAACGGGCGGCGGGAGAGCTACCAGTTCGCGCCCATCCCGCGCATGCGCGCCACCTACATGCTCCCCGGCCCGCACTCGAAGGACGAGATCGTGGCCTCGGTGAAGAAGGGCGTCTTCTGCTCCAACTTCACCAACGGGCAGGTGAAGATCGGCGCCGGCGACTTCACCTTCTACGTGAAGAACGGCTGGCTCATCGAGGACGGGAAGCTCACCCGCCCGGTGAAGGACGTGAACGTCATCGGCAACGGGCCCAAGGTCCTCGAGAAGATCGACATGGTCGCGAACGACCTCGTCGTCGACGAGGGCGGCTGGACGTGCGGCAAGGACGGCCAGGGCGTCCCGGTCTCGCAGGGCATCCCCACCGTGCGCGTCGCCTCCATCACCGTGGGCGGCCAGAGGAAGGCGTGATCATGGCCAACGTCGATTCCACCCGGGAGATGCAGGACACCGCCCGCGCCGCCGCGGAGACGGCCCGCAAGGCCGGGGCGCAGCAGGCCGCGGTCTCCGCCGCGCGCGTCCGCAACGTCCAGGTCGACTGGCGCGACGGCAAGATGGAGCGCGTGAAGGAGGCCACCACGCGCGGCCTCTCGGTCGAGCTCTACGTCGACGGACGGTACTCCACCGTCTCCACCTCCGACCTGCGCCCGGACGCCGTCCGCGCCTTCGTCGAGACGGCGGTCGCCATGGCCCGCAAGCTCGAGAAGGACCCCTTCCGGTCGCTCCCCGATCCGCGGCTGTACGCCGGGCAGGCCCGGGTGGACCTCGACCTCCTCGACCCCGGCCAGGGGGCGCTCACCCCGGCGGCGCGCCGGGAGCGGGCCCGGGCCGCCGAGGAGGGTGCACGTGCCGTGAAGGGCTCCGACGCGTTCCTCTCGGTGTCCGCGGGGGTCTCCGACTCGCTCTCCGAGGTCTTCCGGGTCCACACGAACGGCTTCGAGGGCACGCGGAAGGGCACGACCTTCGTCGTCTCGTCGGGCGTGTCGGTGAAGGACCCCGACGGGCGCCGCCCGGAGGACTCGGCCTACGCCTTCGCCCGCCACCTCGCCGCCGTCCCGCCCCCGGCCACCGTCGGCAAGGAGGCCGCCGAGCGCGCCCTCGCCTGCATCGGGGCGAGGAAGGCGGAGTCGGCCGCCATGACCATGGTGGTGGACGCCCGGGCGGCCGGCCGGCTCGTCTCCACCCTGCTCGGGCCGCTCTCCGGCGGCGCCCTGCAGCAGAAGCAGTCCTGCCTGGAGGGGAAGCTGGGGCAGGCGGTGGGGAGCCCGCTCCTCGACGTGGCCGACGACCCGCTCGTCCCCCGCGGCCTCGACTCCCGCCTCTTCGACTCCGAGGGCATCGCCGCCCGCCGCTTCCCGGTCTTCGAGAAGGGCGTGCTCACGGCCTACTACCTCGACACCTACTACGCGAAGAAGCTGGGGATGGAGCCCACCACCCGCAGTTCCTCCAACCTGGCCTGGACGCTGGGGACGAAGGGGCGCGAGGGGCTCCTCGCCGACGCGCGCGACGCCATCCTGGTGACGGGATTCCTGGGCGGGAACTCCAACTCCACCACCGGCGACTTCTCGCTGGGCGTGCAGGGATTCCGGATCCGGGACGGCCGCATCGCCGAGCCCGTGGCGGAGATGAACGTCTCGGGCAACCTGCTCGACGTCTGGAAGCGGCTCGTCGCCGTGGGGAACGACCCCTACCCGTACAGCACGCTGCGCACGCCGACCCTGGTCTTCGAGAAGGTGCAGTTCGCCGGGGCCTGACCGCGGCCTGCCTACAGGTGGATCTCCGGCGAGGCCAGCAGCTGCAGGCCGCCGATCCAGTTCCCGTTGAAGTTGCCGCCCTCGAGCACGAGGTCGAGCCCGACGCCCACGCGGCTGGCGTTGAAGAAGGAGACGCCGGCCCCGATGCGGAGCGCGCCCCCCACCTTCGACTCCGGGCCGATGTAGAGCCCGCCGCCCAGGCGGAACCGGGTCACCGTGTCCTGGGTGGGCGTGCCCAGCTTGAGGACGTAGTCGAGCGTGGGCTCCCAGAGCGTGACCTGGGCCGACCGCGTGACGGTCTCGCCGGTGCCCGCGTCGACGAAGGTGGAGCGGAGCGAGCCCATGCCCACCGTGAACCCGAGCGCCAGGTTGGAGACCCCGCCCAGGTTGAGGTCGAACTGGGCCCCGACCATGAAGGGGATCCAGCTGCCCACCGACCCGAACTCGCAGGGCCCCCAGCCGGCGTAGCAGGCGTACCAGCCGCCGTTGTAGAAGCCGGCGCCCACGTTGATCCGGAGGACGTTGGACCAGCCCTCGAGCCGGAGCGGCGGCGGCGGCGTGTCGGGCGAGAGGAAGGTGTACTGGGCGGCGGCCGGCGTGGCGACCCCGAGGGCCAGCGCGGCGACGGCGATCTGGAGCGACCTGCGCATCGGATCGGTGTACCGCGACGGGCCGGCGGCGTCGAGATCGCGGAGGAGCCCGATCAGAATCCCAGGTCGAGCTGCCCCCTCCGGGGTGCGGCCGGGGCCGTCCCGGAGAAGCTCCCCCGGACCACGCGGGGGGAGTCCCCGGGAGCGAGGAGCCCCTCCGCCCGGAGCGCCTCGACGACCTCCGACGGCCCGGGCCCGGGCGTCCCGCGCGCCGCGGCGACCGCCAGCGCGTCGCAGGCCTCGTTCACGGGGTGTCCCACGTGCCCCCGGACCCAGGCCCAGCGGACCCGGAGCGCCCCGGCCCGCGCAGCCACGGCCTCGACGAGGTCGCGGTTCAGGACCGGGCCCCCGGTGGACGTCCGACATCCCTTCCGGCGCCAGCCGTGGATCCAGCGGGGGAAGGGGTGGACGGCGTAGGGGGAGTGGGAGGTGGCCTCC
>DAOMFN010000018.1:0-12315 GCA_035429785.1 Anaeromyxobacteraceae bacterium | reverse complement strand
CGCTCCCTCCGGCGGCAACTCCATCACCATCGCCGGGCCGCTCCCCACCCCGCTCCACGCCGGGCAGATCCTCCAGGTGATGTGCTTCTCCGGAGACATGCTCTGGGCCTACGTCACCGTCGGCGCGACGGTCGCGGCGTCCACCGCCGACACCGTGACCGTCACGCTCGCCTCCGGCGTCGCGAACCAGTTCCCATTCCAGAACGATTACCTCGCCAACTCCTGCTTCTCCACGGTGGCGCCCCGCAACGCCGACCCGGTGACGTTCGCCAACGCCGCGAAGGTCTACAAGGTGGACCAGTTCCGCTACTACGTGTCCCGGTTCGACGACGCCGGCAACCTGGTGACCGACGTGACCTCCACCGCGCGCCCCTACCTCATGCTCGACCAGGGGCTCTCCGACGGGTCGAATCCGATTCGCTCGGTGGTGGTTCCGGACGTGGAGGACCTCCAGTTCGCCTACGTCTTCCCGAACTCCGTCGCCGGACTGCAGCTCATCGGCGCCACGCCCTCGACCGCCATCGCCTCCGGATCGTCCGGGATCGACGTCGACCCGGCGGCCGATCCACCCTCGTTCTCCGATCCGAGCACCGCGGCGACCCGCACCACCCAGCACCCGGCCAACATTCGCGCCGTGGCGGTGAGCGTGGTGGCCCGCTCGCCCCAGGCCGAGGACGGAGTGTTCGACTTCGCCATCCCCGCCACCCGCAACCGCCCGGTCACCACCGGACCGGTGGGCCACCGGCGCCAGCTGTTCGAGACCACCGCGGCCACCCGCAACCTGGACGCCCGCGGTCCCTCCTTCCCCGTCTACTCCACGAACTCCGGCGCCGACCGGCTCAACGTCGGCGGCGGCTAGGGAGGTCCACGTGTCCCATCGAACCGACCGGGGCAGCGCGCTGCTCGTCGCCGTCGTCGTCGTCCTCGTCGTCACGCTCATCGGCGTCGGCATCGTCAACTTCGCCTCGCGCGAGGTGGCGGGGGCCACGTCGGGCGCCCGCCGCCAGGGGCTGGTCGCCTGCGCCGAGGCCGCGCGGCAGCTCCTCGTGAGCCGGTTCCACGCCGTGGGGCTCTCCCCGGCCGCGGTGGACGCCCTCGACGTCGCGCTCGACGGCACCGGGGGAAGCGTCCGGGCCATGGGCGGCCACGTCGACGACTCCGCCGGCTCCGTCCAGGTGAACCAGGTGCAGTTCCTTCCCGACAACGCCTTCGGCCCGGTCTCCCGGGCCCGCGACATCACGAACACCGTCTCGCTCATCGGCCAGGGCGGCAAGCCCCTGCGCGTGGTCGCCCACTGCGTCGACGCCGGCGGGCGGCAGCTCGAGGTGGAGTTCGGCGTCCGGTTCGGCCTCTAGGAGGACCCCATGCAGCCCTCTCCCAAGCTCACCCTCTGGCTCTCCGCGCTGCTCCTCGCGGCCATCGTGGTGCCCATCGAGAGCGACGGCGACACGGCCCAGTGCCGGCTCGCGACCGGCTCCTACCAGGCCCAGGTGAACAGCCCCGTGGCGGGCGACGAGCAGTTCTTCCGTCTGCCGTCCGGGCCGTCGAACGTGATGCTGCTCCTCGACAACTCGGGATCGATGCGGGACCTGCCGCAGTGCAACTCCTACAACGGGACGTCGGGGAGCGATTTCTCGCGCACCGGCACCAGCGACCCCTGCAACGCACCGGCGCTGGTCGCCCCGGCCACGAGCACCTTCCCCAACTCGGGGAACAAGGTCGGCGACTTCCGCGTGCGGGGGACCTGCTATCCCGCCACCGACACCGCCATCACGAGCGCCGAGCGCAACCCGAAGGCCTCGTGGATGGAGAGCGTGACGCCCACGAACGACCTGCCCGACCCCGGGCATGCGGCCTACTCGGGACTCACCGACTCCCCGCCCTGGATCGCCTGCCCGGGAACGGGCAGCAACGCGAACAAGTGCCTCTTCGACAAGAGCGCGTATTACACCTACGGCAGCTGGACCCAGTATTCCGCCACCCGCACCGCCTCCGACGTGGACAACCCCACGTTGCCGACCGGCTGCGTCTACAAGACCGGGAGCTACACCTTCGACCTCGGCCCTGCGTGCACCACGTGCATGGCGAACCGCGGGTTCTACTTCTTCAACGTCACCTACGTCACCCAGGTGGACGGAAGCGGGAAGATCACGAATTACGACGACACGGGCGTGATGCACCGCCTCAAGGGAACCTTCCTGAACGCCAACCCGCCGAAGTACGTCACCTCCCGCTTCGTCGTGAAGGACATCGCCTGGATCGGCCCCACCTCCAAGCCGGCCGACGAGATCCGGCTGGGGCTCACCATCCTGGACAGCACCTCGCCGTCGGGAGGAACGCTCGTCGTCCCCCTCGGTCCGGACCGGCTGAACTCCTTCCCCTACTCCTTCTCCTCGTTCTCTCCCGTTCGCCAGGCCATCATCGATGCCGTGAACGGCGTTCGCGCGAACGGCACGGCGGCGCCGGGCGCCTTCGCGCCCTACGGAGGTTCCACCCCGATCGGCTCGGCCCTCTTCAACATCGGCCAGTACTTCGCGGCCCCGGGCTTCTACACCTCGACGACCACCAGCCAGACGCCCTGCCTCGCCTCCTGCACCAAGACCCAGTACGACAACCGCCCCCGGATCTACTCCCAGTGCCAGGACGCCTGCTGGCGGACCGGACCGAGCGGGAACCGGAGCTACTGGTGCACCGCGAATCCGCCGTCGAACTGCACCACCACCTCGCCCATGCTGTCCGGAACCGGTCCCTACGACCAGGGCTGGGCGCGATCCGACTTCGCCGAGACCGCCTCCGGCACCGTCGGGGCGAGCTGGGCGCGGCCGGGCGTCGACTCGAACGGGCTCCCGCTCCAGTGCACGATGTGCTGGGCCTGCCAGAAGAACTCGGTCGTCGTCATCACCGACGGCATGCCCAACACCGAGATCTCCTTCCCCACCCAGATCACCGGAAACTCCACCATCAACGCCGACTACACCGCGGCCTGCGGTCCCTCCCCGGCCTGCGGCGGCGTGGTCGCGCCGAAGGTCGCGGAGTGGCTCAACATGACGGAGCTCCGCCCGGGCATGGGCCAGGGCGCCAAGCACGCGCTCAACTTCCACACCATCGGCTTCGCGGTGATCGACCCGGAGGCCCAGAACACGCTGAAGGCCATCGCGGCGATGGGCAAGGGCACCTCCGCCTTCGCGACCAGCAAGGACGAGGTCCTGGCTGCGGTCTGGGCGGCGGTGAACACCGCCACCCCCAAGGAGACCTCGTTCAGCGCGGCGAGCGCCAACTCGCTCCAGACCATCCAGACGGCGGCCTCCGACGCGTACCTCACCCGCTTCCTCCCCTCGGACGTCGATCCGGCCTGGGAGGGGCACGTCTTCCAGGGCGCCCTCTTCGACGAGTTCCTGAACGGCTGCGACAAGACGAAGGCGCCGGAGGACCAGGCGTCCCTGGTCTGCCCCACGGCCTCGCCGAGCCGCACCATCAAGGCCAGCTTCGGGAAGCGCCTGGCTTCCGACGGCACGGCGCTCTGCGACGGCGTCTACCTCATCGACACGAACTGCGACATCGTCGTGGAGGACCCGGCCAGCGGCTTCTTCGTCAAGGAGAAGGACGGTGTCACGCCGGCCCAGTTCCCCTGGGACGCGGGCCTGGTCCTCTCCGACAGCAGCAAGGCGGGCTACGTGGGCGCCAGCGCGCGCAGGATCTTCACCTGGGTCGGTGGCGCCAAGGTGGACGTCGCCACCGCCAACGTGGCCACGCTGAAGCCGTACCTGAACATCGACACCGCCTGGTGCACGGCGCTCCTCGCCGAGATCGGCGTCCCCGGCGGCACGGATCCCACCACGGTCTGCGCCAACCAGGTCATCCACTTCCTCCGTGGCTGGGACGTCATGGACTTCGACCGGGACGGCTGCGGCGGCCCCGGCAGGTCCACGAACGCCGCGAGCTGCCCGGGCGGCGCCGACGGCGAGGAACGCAACCGCGCGAACGACGCCCGATCCCCGCAGCGCTTCTGGAAGCTGGGCGACGTCTTCCACTCCTCCCCGGCGGTCGTGACCGCCCCCATCGACACCGTGCGCTGCGACACCGGCTACGAGAAGCAGTGCGTGGCCACCATCCACAGCCCGGGCGCGCTGCCCAACCAGACCCCCATGCCTCCGGGGGCGTACAGCGGGCTCAACGGCGCGACCGTGGACGCCTACGAGAAGTACCGGCTCGACAACCGGATGCGGCGGCGGGTCGTGCTCGTGGGCGCCAACGACGGCATGCTCCACGCCTTCGACGCCGGGGTGCCCTCCAGCTGCGATTCCCACGGGGTCTGCAGCTACTCGGCCGGGAGCGGGACCGGCGGGGAGCTCTGGGCCTTCATCCCGCCCGACCTCCTGCCGCGCCTGAAAGACATGCTCCGCACCCACCAGTACATGGTGGACGGCTCGGTCATGCTCCGGGACGTCTGGGTGGACGGCGGCGCCAGCGGCACCGGCACGAAGGACCACGTGAAGCAGGCCGACGAGTTCCACACCGTGGCGATCTTCGGCGAGCGCTCCGGCGGCACGCAGTACACCGCGCTCGACGTCACCACGCCCGACGACTACACGAAGGTGAAGATGCTGTGGACGTTCCCGCAGCCCCTCACCACCGACGCCTTCTACATGGGGCAGTCCTGGGCCGACTTCGCGCCGCGGCCGCCGCCCATCGGGCCCTTCCGCATCGCCGACGACACCGACGCCCGCGGCTGGTCGGAGCGCTGGGCGGTCATGATCGGCGGCGGCTACGACCCGGCCATGACCCGCGGCCGGGCCGTGTTCATGGTGGACGCCTGGTCCGGCGCCACGCTCTGGCGCTACACCGACGACACCTTCAAGACCCAGCTCGGCTACTCCGGGTCGGGAACGAGCATGTTCCCGGTCCCGGCCGCGGTGGGGCTGCTCGACATCGGCGAGCCCTCCAGCCAGACCTTCGACTCGGACGGCTTCTTCGACACCGCCACCTGGGGCGACCTGGGCGGCAACATCTTCGTGGCCCGCTTCTGGGCTCCCGGGACCCGCGACCAGACGAGCGGGCTCGTCACGAACTGGTACGCCGCACGCACCTTCGAGGAGCAGCGCCGCAGCGACAACGCGCAGGTGGCCGTGGGGCGCAGCGAGTTCTACTACATGACCTCCAACGCCTTCGACGCGAACACCCGCTCGGTGCGGACCTTCGTGGGCAGCGGGAACCGCGAGCGGCTCATGCAGCAGGGGGCCGCCTGCGGGCCCGACAACCTGCTCGCCTGCTGCCAGTCGGGCTGCTCGGTCACCTCCACCACGACCGACGCCTTCGGCTCCTGCGGGGTCACGAACACCTTCGCGTGCACCTCGGCCGGGGTGATGACCCAGACGCCCACGACCTCCTCCAGCTCCACCTGCGGGGAGAGCGCCACCTGCACCGCCCCGACCAAGACCGTCTCGCTCTCCCTCGACTGCGGCAGCGGCCGCACCGCCTCGGTCACCGGGAGCACGACCTGCGACGCGAACGGGCTCTGCCCCGCGATGACCACCATGGGCACCGGACACGAGCTCTCCCCGCCGGGGAGCGTCTCGCGGAACCGCTTCTACGGCGTCTGGGCCTACGGCGGCATCGCCACGAAGACCTTCTCCGACCAGGCCTCCGCGCGGACGTTCGACGCGAACCGCTTCACCGACGGGGCCTACGCCGCCTCCTGCACGGGCACCCGCGGCAACTCCTGCAGCCTGGTCGAGACCACCCACGCGGAGGTCCGGTACGTCACCGACCCCCGGATGCCGACCGTGACCTGCCTCTCCGGCTCGGTCTGCTCCGCGCTGCCCTCGGACCCGGGATGGTTCTACGAGTACGGCCGCCGGTGCCCGGCCGCGGAGTGCGTCGACCCCACCTGGAACGACGAGAAGACCGGCTCCGGGTCGTCGGTGGTGCTGGGCTGCGCGGTGTGGAGCGGCCTCCGCCCGTACGGCAAGGCCTCGGGCGGCGACCCGTGCACCAACCTCGCCACCCCCATCACCTACGGCTACCTGGCCGACTTCGTGAGCGGCGTCCCGACCGCCGCCTGCGGCTACGACCAGTCCAACCTGCTCTACCGGGCCACCCAGCGCTCCACCACCGCACCGCCGAGCGCGCCGCTCGTCCGGGTGACGGTGAACGAGGCCGGAAAGGTCTCCTACTCCACCCTGCAGCTCGACTCGGGCGCGCCTCCCGCGAACAAGCAGCTGGGCGTGCGCACCGACCTGTTCGAGCCCATGTACTGGCTCGAGGTTCCCCGCGACCTCCACAACTGCCGCCACACCCCGAACGGCAACTGCCCGTGACGGGGCCGGCCTCCGCTACCCCTCGCCGATCCCGAACTTGGCGAGGCGGTAGCGGAACGACCGGAAGCTGAGCGCGAGCAGGCGAGCCGCCTCGGTCTTGTTGCCCCCGGTCCGCTCCAGCGCCTGCTCGAGCGCGCGGCGCTCCACCGCGTCGAGGTGGGCCTGCAGGTCGACGCCCGAGGTGGGCAGGTCGGCCGGCGTGGCGCGCGGATCGGCGCCGCGCAGCGCCGGGGGAAGCGCGTCCGGGCCGATGAGCGGGCCGTCGGAGAGGGTGGCCGCGCGCTCCACCACGTTGGCGAGCTCGCGGACGTTGCCGGGCCACTGCCAGCCGACCAGCATCTCCATCGCGTCGGGGGTGAAGGCCGCCTCGGGACGTCCCAGCTCGGCGGCGAACCGGCGCAGGAAGAACTGCAGGAAGGCGGGGATGTCGCCGCGCCGCTCCCGGAGCGGCGGCATGCGGAGCTGGATGACGTTGAGCCGGTAGTAGAGGTCCTCGCGGAACCGCCCGGCCTTCACCTCGGCCTCCAGGTCCCGGTTGGTCGCGGCGATGATGCGCGCCGAGATGGCGATGTCGGCGTTGCCCCCGACGCGGCGGATGCGCCGCTCCTGGAGGGCCCGGAGCAGCTTCACCTGGACCGGCAGCGGCAGCTCGCCCACCTCGTCGAGGAAGAGCGTGCCCGACCCGGCCACCTCGAAGAGGCCGGGCTTGGCCTCCACCGCGCCCGTGAAGCTCCCCTTCTCGTGCCCGAAGAGCTCGCTCTCGATGAGCCCCTCCGGGATGGCCCCGCAGTTGATGGCCACGAAGGGCTGGTCGCGCCGGTCGCTGCGCGCGTGGATGGCCCGGGCCACCACCTCCTTGCCGGTGCCGCTCTCCCCGGTGACGAGGACGGTGGTCCGGGTGGGCGCCAGCTTCTCCACGAGCTGCCGCACTTCCCGGATGGGCGGCGACTCGCCCAGGATCTCGTCGGCCCCGGCCCTCCGGGCCCCCACCTGGTGACGCAGCACCCGGTTCTCGGCGACGAGGGCCCGGTGCTCGAGGGCCTTGCCCAGGACGAGCAGCATCTCGTCCACCTTGAAGGGCTTCAGCACGTAGTCGTAGGCCCCGAGCTTCATCGCCTGGACCGCGTTCTCGGCGGTGGCGAAGGCCGTGACCATGACCACCTCGGTCTGGGGCGACTCGGCCTTCACCTGGCGGAGCACGTCGAGCCCGGACTCGCGCCCGAGGCGCAGGTCGGTCACGACGAGGTCGGGCTCCACCTCCCGGAACCGCTCCATGGCGCCGGCGAGGTCGCCGGCGGAGACCACCGCGTGCCCCTGCTTGGCGAGCAGGATCTGCAGGAACTCCCGCATGGAGAGCTCGTCGTCGACGACCAGGATCCGCGCCATCCGTCCTCCCTATCCCGCCTCGGGCAGCCGCACCACGAACCGCGCCCCGCCGTCGGCGCCCGGACCGGCGGTCACCACCCCGTGGTGGGCGTCCACGATCCGCTGCACGGTCGCGAGCCCCAGCCCGCTGCCCCGCTCCTTGGTGGTGAAGAAGGGCGTGAACATCCGGGGCAGGTCCTGGGGCGGGATGCCGTCCCCGTCGTCCTCCACCTCGAGCCGGACCCCCCCGTCCGGCTCGGTCCCGGTGCGCACCGTGACGCGCCCGCGGCCGCCGGAGGGCGCGTGGTGCCACCGGGCGGCGTGGGCGGCGTTCGCGAGCAGGTTCCAGAGCACCTGGCGCATCTGGTCGGGGTCGCACTTGCAGGGCGCCGGCGCGAGCTCGCGCGTGACCGCGATGCCCGCGGCGGCCGGGTCGTTCGCGAAGACCTCGAGCGTGTCCGAGGCCAGCCGGGAGAGGTCGGTGGCGGCGCGGCGCGGCACCGCGGGGCGCGCGTACTCGAGGAAGCGGGTGACGAGGTCGTTCAGGCGCGTGGCCTCCCGCGTGACGATGTCCATGAGGCGGGCCTCGTCGGGCGAGAGCTCGAGCCCGGAGCGGAGCAGCTCGATCGAGCCGGACATGGCGGCCACCGGGTTCCGGAGCTCGTGGGCGAGCCCCGCCGCCACCCGGCCGATGTCGGCGAGCCGCTCGCTCCGCTGCACCTTCTCCTCCATGGCGCGCAGCGACGAGAGGTCCTGGAAGATGACGGCCCGCCCGATGGCGCCGCCGTCCCGCCCGCGCAGCGGGAAGTGGGTGTAGCCGAGCCGCAGCCGCTCGCCCCGGACGTTCACGAAGTCGGTCTCGTCGCGGCCGGTCTGCTGCTGGAGGGACGAGAACCAGCGCGCGGCGGGCTGGCCGCGCACCTCCGCGGCCGAGAGGCCGGTGATCTGCTCCCCGGCGCGGTTCAGGAAGGTGATGCGGTCCCCCGCGTCCAGGGTGACGAGGCCGGACGCCACCGACTGGACGATGGCCTCCTGGAGCGCGGTGACCGCCGCCAGGTCCGACTCCCGCGCCTCCAGCCGCTCCCCGGTCCGCCGGAGCTGCTCGGCGAGGTAGGTGGCGAGCGCCCCCGAGGCCACGAAGGCCCCCGCGTGCGCGAAGACCGAGAGGAGCGGGGCCCGCACCGGGGCCACCCCGAGCACGAGCACGACGTACGCGGCGAGCGAGAGCCCGAGCGCGCCGGCCGTGCCCACCCGGAAGAGGAGCAGCGCCCCCTCCACGATGGCGAGCGAGTACATGAAGACGAAGACGCTGTCGGTGAACCCCGTGGCGGCGACCACCGCCGTGGCGATGCCCACGTCGAGGACGATCTGGGCCCAGGCGAGCGCCCGGAGCGCCCGGCCCGAGGAGAGCCAGGCCGCGAAGATAAGCGACGCCACGAAGGTGGCGATGACGATGGAGTAGAGCGCCGTGGCCAGCGGGGAGGTGGCCCCGGCCGAGCCGAGCTGCCAGAAGGCCGTGCCGCCGAGCAGCACGGTGTCGAGCACGAGCCGGAAGAGGATGACCCATCCGAGCTTCCGCCGGAGGGGATCGCCGGTCCAGTCGGCCGGCATGGGCTACTTGATGTTGCCGGCGACGCTGAAGATCGGGAGGTACATGGCCACCATGAACCCGCCGACCACCCCGCCCAGGAAGACCATCATGAGCGGCTCGATCATGCTGGTGAGGGCGGCCACCGCGACGTCGACCTCGTCGTCGTAGAAATCGGCGATCTTGTTCAGCATCTGGTCCATCGCGCCGGTGGCCTCGCCCACGCCGATCATCTGCACGACCATGGGAGGGAACACCCCGGTCTCGGCGAGCGGGCCGGCGATGTTCTTCCCCTCGGCGATGCGGGCGCGGACCGTGAGGATGCCGCGCTCGATGGTCTTGTTGCCGGCGGACTTGGCCACGATCTCGAGCGCGTCGAGGATGGGCACGCCGGAGGAGAGCATCGTGCCGAGGGTGCGCGTGAAGCGGGCGACCGCGATCTTGCGGATGAGCGGCCCGACCACGGGGAGCTTCAGCGTGAAGGCGTCCCACTGCCTGCGCCCGGCGTCGGTGGTCACCCAGGCCCGCCAGGCCACGAAGAGCGCCACCGGGATCCCGAAGACCACGTACCAGTAGTTCGTGAGGAAGTGGGAGAGGTCGATGAGGAACTGGGTGGGGGCGGGCATGGCGCCGCCGAAGTCCTTGAACATCTTCTCGAAGGTGGGCGTGACGAACATGAGCATGACGAGCGTCACGCCCACCGCCACGACCAGCACGATCGAGGGGTACACCATGGCGCCCTTCACGCGCCGCTTCAGCTTCTCGTTCTTCTCGATGTAGGCGCCGAGCCGCTGGAGGATGGTGTCGAGGATGCCGCCGACCTCGCCGGCGCGCACGAGCTGGGTGAAGAGCTCGTCGAAGACCTTGGGGTGCTGCGCCAGCGAGTCGGCGAAGGTGGAGCCCGACTCGACCCGCAGCTTCACGTCGGTGAGCACGCGGCGGAACTCCGCGTTGTCGGCCTGTGCCGCGATGATCTCGAGCCCCTGCACGAGCGGCAGGCCGGCGTCGATCATGACCGAGAACTGGCGGGTGAAGACGAGCAGGTCCTTCGTGGTGACGCCGCCGAGCCCGGGGATCTTGAGGTGGAACTCGCGCGGCTTCTTCTTCACCTTGGTGGGCTCGAGCCCCATCTGCACGAGGCGCGCCTTCACCGCCGCGTCGTCCGCCGCCTCCATCTCGCCGCTGCGGACCTCTCCCTGCCGGGTCTTGGCCTCCCAGCGCCACACGGGGCGGCTGCGGGCCGCCGCGGCGGTCTTGGTCTCCAGCTTGCTGGCTGCTGCCTGTGCCATGCGCCCCTCGCTCGTTCCCCGTCCCCCGAGTCTAGGACAAGGACCCGCCCGCGTCGATTCTCACATCCGCCTACCGGCCCCTACCTCTGCGGCGCCGGCTGCACGTTGCGGACCCCGCCCGAACCCGTGGTGAGGATGTTCTTCAGCTCGTCCGGATCGCTGGAGCGGCCGATGGCCTCGTCGACCGTGATGAGCCGCTTCTGCACGAGCGCGGCGAGGCTCTGGTTGAAGGTCTGCATCCCGAACTTCGACTGGCCGATCTGCATCTGCGAGTAGATCTGGTGGACCTTGTCCTCGCGGATGAGGTTCCGGATGGCCGGGTTCGGGACCATGACCTCGATGGCCAGCACCCGGCCCGGCGCGCCCGCGCGCGGCATGAGGTTCTGGGTGAGGACCCCCTCGAGCACGAAGGAGAGCTGCGCACGCACCTGCGGCTGCTGGTAGGGCGGGAAGACGTCGAGGATGCGGTTGATGGTCTGCACGCAGCTGTTCGTGTGCAGCGTCGCGAAGGCGAGGTGGCCGGTCTCGGAGATCACGAGGGCCGCCTCGATGGTCTCGAGGTCGCGCATCTCGCCCACCAGCACCACGTCCGGGTCCTGCCGGAGGATGTGCTTCAGCGCCTTCTTGAAGGACTGGGTGTCCGCCCCCACCTCGCGCTGGTTCACGAGGCAGTTCTTGTGGGGGTGGAGGTACTCGATGGGGTCCTCGATGGTGATGATGTGCTCGTGCCGGTCGGTGTTGATCTTGTCGATGATCGAGGCCAGCGTCGTCGACTTGCCGGAGCCGGTGGGGCCGGTGACGAGCACGAGGCCGCGGGGCTTCTTCGCGAGCTCGGTGACGATGGGGGGCAGCCCCAGCTCCTGGAAGGTGAGGATCTTGAAGGGGATGGTGCGGAAGGCGCCGGCCACGGCGCCGCGCTGCATGAAGATGTTGGCGCGGAAGCGGGAGAGCGCCTTCACGCCGAAGGAGAGGTCGAGCTCGGTCTCCTCCTCGAAGCGGTGCTTCTGGGCGTCGGTGAGGATCGAGTAGCAGAGCTGCTTCGTCTCCACCGGGTTGAGCGGGTTCGTCTTCAGCGGCACCAGCTTCCCGTCGATGCGGAGCTGGGGCGGCGAGCCGGTGGTGATGTGGAGGTCGCTGGCCCCCTTCTCGACCATCGCCTTGAGCAGCTGGTGCAGGTTGGCCACGGTGGTCCTCTCCGGGGCTAGAAGCGGTCGGGAGCGGTGTTGCCCACCGCCTCGGCCAGCGTCGTCGTCCCTTCCTTCACCTTGTTGAGCGCGCTCATGCGCAGCGTGCGGAAGCCGAGCCGGATGGCCTCCTGCTTCAGCTCCGCGGTCGAGGCGCCGTTGATGACGAGCTCCTTCAGCCCGTCCCACATCGGCATGACCTCGTAGACCGCCACGCGCCCCTTGAAGCCGCGGTCGTTGCAGTTCTTGCAGCCGACCTTGTCGAAGGCCTGGAAGGTGCCGACCTGGTCGGGCGGGAACCCGGCGTCGAGCAGCGCCTGCTCGTCCGTGGGCGCGGGGGCCTTGCAGTCCGGGCAGAGCCGGCGGCACAGGCGCTGGGCGATGACGGCGTTGAGCGACGCGGTCACCAGGAACGGCTCGATGCCCATGTTGAGGAGGCGCGAGATGGTGCCCGGGGCGTCGTTCGTGTGGAGCGTCGAGAGCACGAGGTGCCCGGTGAGGGCGGCCTTCACGCCGATCTCGGCGGTCTCGAAGTCGCGGATCTCGCCGACCATGATGATGTCGGGATCCTG
>DAOMFN010000017.1:0-12528 GCA_035429785.1 Anaeromyxobacteraceae bacterium | reverse complement strand
GGTAGCGGCGGGTGCGCCGCTCCATGACCACGTTCAGGATGGGCAGGAGCGCCAGCTGCCCGGGCACGGCGAGCCAGGCCAGCCGCTCGCCCGGCGGGGCGAGCACCACGACCACCACGAATGCGAGGACGAAGACCGCGTCGGCGATGCGGAGGCGCCGGCGCGCGTCGAGGATGCGACGCAGCCTCTCCATCTCGTCGGCCCGGAACGCCCCCGGATCGCTCCGGTGGCGGGCGAGGGCGTCGGCGTGGCGCGCGGCCTGCCGCCGGACGGCCCAGACCCCCGGGACGATCTCCAGGGCGCCGATGAACGCCAGGGCCAGCGCGAGGAGCCGCTGCCCGGGCACCCCGAGCAGGACGGCCGCGGCGGCGCCCAGGTTGGCCGCGCCCAGCAGCGTGAAGACCAGGGCATCCCGCCGCTCGCCCGCGAAGTAGACGTCGATGGCGCGGCTCACCGAGGATTGCTCGCTGGACGTGGTCATGGGGTCTCCCGGGGGCGCATTCTACGGGAGGCGGCGCGGAGCGGATGGACGGGGGTCAATTCGTCAGAAGACCACGCCCACCCGTCCGGTCACCGACCGCTCCTGCTCCGAGCGGTGGACGGCGTCGGCCGACCCCGACCGGGAGCGCCACTGGACGACGACGGCGGCCTCGATCGGCGGATCGGTCGAGCGCAGGCGCCCCCAGGCCGAGACGAGGGAGCGCTGGTCGTCGAGCTGGACCATCCGGCCGGGGAACTCGACCACGTTCGGCGAGGTGAGGCCGGTGAGGAGGTCGAACCAGGCCGCGCCGCCCACGGCCGCGGGGCCGAGCTCCACCTCCAGGGCGGGGGCGCAGCGGAAGCCCAGCGCGTAGTAGTAGCCGTTCGCCACCAGCACCGCCGGGAAGGTCGTCCCGCCCGGGAAGAAGGCGGGGCCCTGGAGGGCGAAGGGCTGCACGCCCCCGAAGGTGAGCGCCGCGCCGATCCCGGCGGCGAGGGTCCAGGCTCCGGAGAACCAGCGGGCGCGGACGTCCACGCCCGGGAGCCGGACGAGGGCGATGCGGTTCACGTCGCCGGTCGAGAGGTCCCAGCGGTGGTAGCCGTACTCGTACCCGGCCGTCCCGCCCAGGAAGAGGTCGAATCCGGACCGCCCGTCCGCCGTGCCGTCGATCTCCCGGACGTAGAGCCCGGCGAGCGCGGTCTCGGTGTCGAAGAGGAAGTCGACCACGTCGGAGGTGGTGAAGGTGACGCCGAGGCCGACCCGGGAGGCGTTGCCGTCGCCGAAGGCGAAGCGCCCCCGGCCGGCCTCCCCATACCCTGGCGCGTGGAACAGTCGCGAGCCCACCCCGGCCTGGGCCACCCCGTACGTCGCCCCGCTCGCCGACTGCCAGACCGCGCCCACGCCGCCGAAGGCGGTGAACTCGTGCCAGCCCACCGCGCGGGGGTCGCGCTCGAGCCGGACGCCGTCGACCCAGTCGTGGATCTTCCTCGCCGGGTTGAAGAGGAAGGCCATGGCCTTCGAGAAGGCGTCGTCCCCGGAGCGCTCGAACCAGGCCGAGAGCTGCGACATCGCCTCGCCGATGGCGAGCCCCCCGGCGGGCGCCATGATCTGGTCGTTGATGGAGACGGGCTCCTTGTACTCGACGAGCTCCCAGAGCAGGGAGGCGCCCACGGTCCAGGCGAAGGCCTCCGGGATGGAGACCCGGTTCCCGCGCGCGATGAGGTAGTAGACGGTCCCGGCGGCCGGGTGGCCGACCATGTTCGTGCCGAAGTCGTCGGCGTCGAAGGCCCAGGTCCCCGGCTGGAAGGCCAGCTTCTCCCAGGGGCGGATGGGCATGCGGACGCCCGGGATCGACTCCGGGGGGTCCTGGATCGCGTAGCCCACGAGCGCGACGGCGACCGCGCCGGTCTCTTCGAGCGCGAGGCGCAGGCGGTGGACCGGCACCGGCGGGAGGTAGGGGTGGGTGGACCAGTCGGGATCCGGCGGATCGTCGGCGCGGGCCGTCCCCGGTTCCAGGACGGCAGCCAGGACCGCCACGGCGGCACCGGCCAGGGCGGGCAGGGCCGCCCACCGTCGGGGGAGGGGCACGCCCGGATCCTACCCTGGTTCCGGGCGGCGCCTCCCGTCAGCGGCGACCGCCCCCGCCGCGGAAGCCCCCGCCTCCGCCGCGGAACCCGCCGCCTCCCCAGCTGTGTGAGCCTTCCGCGCCGCCACCGCGATCCCACCCTCCGCCGGACGATCCCCGCTCGCCACCCCAGCCCGAGCCTCCGGGGCGATCCCCGCCGCCCCGGTCCCAGGCGCTGCCGGAACCGTCGTGCGACCACGCCGACCCCGCCGAGCGCTGGTCGCCCTTCGTCCGGGCGTCCTGGGCCGAGGCGAGCGACTGGCTCTTCTCGGGCGAGGCGTTGCTCCAGCCCCCACCCTGGTCGTGCTGCTGGAAGCTGCCCGTCTGCGAGTTGTAGCGGTACACGTTGCCGTCGTGGTCGGCGTAGGTCTGGTCGCCGGCGTGCGCGAAGGAGGTGCTCTGCCCGCCGGGGCCCGTCACCTTCCCGACGTCCGCCGTCTCCGACTTCCCGGTGTAGGCGTTGCCCGCGGTCACCCGGGCGCCCGAGGCGGTGACGCCGGTCTTCGGGTTGTACGTGGTGCCGGCGGCGTCGTGCGCGTAGTTGCCGGTGTAGACGTTCTCGACCGTGCCGCGCTGCCCCGCGCTCATCCGTCCGGTGGTGGAGTTGTAGGAGTGGGCCACCTGGTTCGACCACCCGTTGCCGGTCCAGGCGTTGTATCCACCCGAGGTGCGCGTGACGGCGCCGGTGTTGCCCCACTGGTGGTAGACGTTCCCGGTCGTGGCGGCCCAGCCGCCCGGGCCCCAGGCCACCGCGCCGCCGGGCCCCCAGGCCGCACCGCGATACCCGTAGGCTGCGGGGCCCCAGTACGGCGCGCAGCCCCACATCGAGGCGCCCATCGCGAACCCGAACCCGAATCCCATGGCCCAGCCGGTCCACGGGGTCCAGGCCATCCCCACGGCGTAGCCGTAGGTCACCGGGGGCGGGTACCAGATCGCCGGACCCACGTAGCCCGGGTAGACGTAGCCGGTCCCGTAGACGACCACGCCGTCGGAGGTGACCACCGAGCCCATGTAGCCCGGCGTGTATCCGATGACGACGGTCTCCGGCGTCGCGGCGTACACCTTCACGAAGGTCACGTAGTAGAGCGGCGAGGACGGCGGGATGGAGTAGATGGCCGCCGGGACCATCGAGGCCGAGAGCCAGGGCCCGCTCACCGAGGCCGAAGTGAACCAGATGCCGAGGTAGAGCGAGTACCACTCGGTGGGCGACACCTGGATGATGGGATCGGGCGAGTTGAAGACGTAGTGGAGCGGCGTGCCCTCGATGGGGCGGAGCTCCGGTGGGCCGCTCACCGTCGCCGTGAAGGAGGCCTTCGAGCGGTCCACCGTGGCCTGCTGGGGAATCCCGGCGGCGATGACCGCACCGGCCGCCTGGGGCGTGCCCGGCACCGACGCCTTCATGTTCTCCTTGGGGCTGCCGTCCGGCACACGGGCGAAGTCGGCGGGGAGGGACTTCCCGGGCACGTAGGTCCAGGGGCCTTCGAGGGAGGGGGCGCGGAACCAGCGCCCGGTCACGAGGACGAACGTCGACTGGCTCGCCATGTCCACGAAGACGTTGCCGGTGGTGTTGGCGGCGTAGAGGAGCTGCGTGCCGTCGATGGGCACGTAGTCCGGCGCGCCGTCGAAGACCACGAGCTCGGTGGGTCGGGTGGCCACGTACAGGACCGGGGGGCCCGACTTCAGGCTGGGGAGCTTCTTCGTCTTCTCGTCGGCGGTGCCCTCGAGGAGGTCGACGGTGCGCTGGGCGGCGAGCTGCTTCGCGAGCGCGTCGGCCCCCTTCGGCGCCTTGCGGGCGACCGTCCACGGTCCGGCGAGGGAGGCCGCCTGCATCCATCCGTCCCAGAGGTGGAGGAAGCTCGTCCCGGTGGAATCCTGGACCACGAGCGCCCGGGTGTTGAGGAGCCGGAGGAGCTTCGTTCCCTGCGCCGGACGCCACACCGGGTCGCCGTCCACCAGGACGAGCATCGCCGGGACCTGGCTGAAGACGAAGCGAGGCGGGTCGTTGCGGACCGGGACCGCAGCGCCCTTCTTCTCGGCGCCGAGGACACGGAGGGCCTGCTCGAGCCGGTCGAGCGACATCGTGGACGGCCCGCCCTGCAGGGCCGACTCGATGGCGGCACCGTAGCGGGCGGCGTCGGCGGGAGCCGACGGGAAGGTGGCCTGCGCCACCCGGATGTCCTGGAACGAGACCGAGCGCGCGGTCCGGTCCACGACCGTGACCGCCGCGAGCTCGACGACCCCGTACACCGGCTCCTTCGCCCCGTCGGCGAGCACCGAGACCGCGCCGTGCGCCGAGAGGCGGTACTGGTCCCAGGAGTCGAGCTGGGGCTCGTAGAGGGTGAAGGTCTCCGTGCCGGCCTTCAGGACCTTGGGCCACGGGTCGGGCGTGACCGCCGAAGCGGGCGGCATCGCCGGGGCGCCTGGCGACTGCGCCCGCGCGAGGCTGGACGGTGCGGCCGCCGCGAGGGCCAGGAAGAGCGAAGCCAGGACGGCGCGGCCGGCGGGAATCCGGGAGCGGGGAAGGGGGTTCTTCATGCGGCCTCCGACCGAGGATTCTCCCGCGCCGTCGCGGCGCGAGGTGGGCCCAAAGGGGTAGTCCACGCCGGGGACCCGATCCGTGACCGCGTCCCTGGTTCCGGGCATCGTTCCACTGTTGGAACGATGAGTATCCGGTGCCGGTATTTCCAGCTTTCAATGCGATGTTTACGCTTCAGGGCATGAACGAGACCCCTTCGATGCAGGAGCCGTCCCGCCGCCCCCTGCCGCGCCGGTCGTTCCGTGGCGACGGCTCCGCGCTGTCCCACTTCCTCTGCCCGATCTGCCACCGCGACGTCCTGGTGGAGGAGATCCCCTGCGAGCACCTCCTGCTCGTGCGGGACCCGTTCAGCCTGCTCTACTTCCGCGACCGGATGGTGCTCGACCTCTACGAGGAGGCCGAGAAGGAGGTCGGAGCGCGCGGGCTGCGCGCGGTGGAGCGGCTCTGCGAGAAGCTCGGGCCCTCGGTCGTGCTCTACGAGCTCGTCGACCCGCCCCGGGGTTCCGGCAGGGAGACGAGCGTGCTCTTCGTCGTGGACGTGATGCGCGAGCCGCCGGGCCGGGTGGGGTCCTAGCCTGCGACGCCGGTGGGCGCGGTCTCCATCGCCGCCGCGGCGGGGGCGGGAGGAGCGCCGGGCTCCTCCGCCAGCCGCCGGACCTCGGTGCGCCACTTCCATGCCCGGTAGACGACCGGATAGACCACGAGCTCGAGCACGAAGGAGGTGAAGAGCCCGCCGACCATGGGCGCGGCGATGCGCTTCATCACGTCGGCGCCGGTCCCGGTGGCCCAGAGGATGGGCACGAGGCCGATGAAGGTGGTGGCGAAGGTCATGAACTTGGGGCGGAGCCGCTTCGCCGCTCCCTCCATCACGGCCCGGTCGAGGTCGTCCCGCGACCGCATCCGTCCCTGCTTGCGGGCCTCGTCGTAGGCGATGTCGAGGTAGAGCAGCATGAAGACGCCGGTCTCGGCGTCGAGGCCGAGCAGCGCGATGAGCCCGACCCACACGCCCACGCTCATGTTGTAGCCGAGCGCCCAGACGAGCCAGATGGCCCCCACCGCGGAGAAGGGGACGGCGAGCGCCACGATGGCGGTCTTCGCGAGCGACCGGGTGGAGAGCCAGAGGAGCAGCAGGATGAGGCCCAGCGTGAGCGGGACGACGAAGGAGAGCCGGTCGGCCACCCGCTGCTGCGCCTCCCACTGGCCGCTCCAGGCCACGGCGAACCCGGGCGGCAGGGCGAGCTTCTCGCCGAGGAGCGCGCTCGCCTCCTGCACGTAGCCGACCGGGTCGCGCCCGGCCAGGTCCACGTAGACGTAGCCCGTCAGCAGCCCGTCCTCGTTGCGGATCATCGCCGGGCCGGAGGCGGTGCGGAGCTCGGCGAGCTGGGAGAGGGCCACGTGGCGCTTCCCGCCCTCCACCGGGACCAGCACGCGCCCCAGGGCGTCGAGGTCGCTGCGGAAGTCGCGCTGGTAGCGGACGTTCACCGGGTAGCGGGCCCGCCCCTGGATGGCGGTCCCGACGTTCTCCCCACCGATGGCCGCCTGCAGCACCATCTGCGCGTCGTCGACCGTGAGCCCCTCCCGGGCGAGCGCGTCCCGCCTCCACTCCACGTCGAGGAAGTAGCCGCGGCCGGCCCGCTCGGCGAAGACGCTGCGCGTGCCGCGGACGGCGGGGAGGATCGCCTCGACCTGGGTGCCGATGCGCTCGATCCCGTCGAGGTCCGAGCCGGTCACCTTGAGCCCCACCGGCGTGCGCATGCCGGTGGACAGCATCTCGATGCGCCCCTTGATGGGCATCGTCCAGGCGTTCGAGACGCCCACGAGCCGGAGCGACTCGTTCATCTCCGCCACGAGCTGCTCGGTGGTGAGCCGGTCGGGGGTGATGCGGCGCAGCGTGGGGGCGAGCCACGACGGCGCCCAGCCGGTCCACCAGGTGTCCACCCGGCGCCACTCCGCCTCCGGCCGGAGCGTGATCACCGTCTCGAGCATGGAGAGGGGCGCGGGATCGGTGGAGGTCTCGGCGCGGCCGGCCTTGCCGAGCACGCGGTCCACCTCGGGGAAGGTCTTCAGGATGCCGTCCGACACCTGGAGGAGCTTCTGCGCCTCGGCGATGGAGATGCCGGGCATGGTGGTCGGCATGTAGAGGAGCGCACCCTCGTCGAGGGGCGGCATGAACTCGGAGCCGATGCTGCGGAGCACCGGGATGGTCACGAGCACCAGCGCCAGCGCCCCGCCGACGACGAGCTTCCCGTTCCGGAGCGACCAGCGGACCACCGGCTCGTAGGCGCGGGTGAGGAGGCGGCTCACCGGGTGCCTTTCCTCGGGGTGGACCTTCCCGCCCAGGGTGACGTTGGCGAGGCTCGACAGCCAGCGCGGCCTGAGGTCGAACGTCCGGAAGTGGGTGAGGGTGACCCGCAGCGCCGGGTCGAGGGTGATGGCGAGGAACGCCGCCACGATCATGGCCAGGTTCTTCGTGTAGGCGAGCGGCTTGAAGAGCCGCCCCTCCTGCGCCTCGAGCGCCAGCACGGGCAGGAAGGACACGCCGATGACGAGCAGGGCGAAGAAGCTCGCCGGACCCACCTGCTTCACCGCCGAGACGATGACCTCCACGTGATCGCCCTTGCGGCCGTTCCGCTCCCACTCCTCCAGCTTCTTGTGGGTCTGCTCCACCACCACGATGGACGCGTCCACGAGCGCGCCGATGGCGATGGCGAGGCCGCCGAGGGACATGATGTTGGCGGTCACGCCCATGAGCTGGAAGGGGATGAAGGAGACGAGCACCGCCACCGGGATGGTGACGAGCGGGATGAGGGCGCTCGGCAGGTGCCAGAGGAAGAGCAGGATCACGAGCGAGACGGTGACGAGCACCTCGACCAGCGTGCCCTGCAGCGTGTCGATCGACCGGTGGATGAGCTCGGACCGGTCGTAGATCGGGGTCACCTTCACGCCGGCGGGGAGGCCGGCCTGCACCTGGGCGAGCTTCCTCTTCACCCGCTCGATGACCTGGAGGGCGTTCTCGCCCTGGCGCATGACCACGATGCCGGAGACGGCGTCGCCGTTGCCGTCGAGGTCGGAGACGCCGCGGCGGAGCTCGGGGCCGATCACCACCTGGCCCACGTCCCGGATCCGGATGGGGGTGCCCTTCTCGCTGGTGGCGACGACCAGGTCCTCGAAGTCCTTCGCGGACCGGGCGTAGCCGCGTCCCCGGACCATGTACTCGGCTCCGGCCACCTCGAGCAGCCGTCCGCCGGTGTCGCCGTTGCCCCCCTTCACGACCTCGACGACGCGCGCGATGGGGACGCCGAAGGCCCGCAGCCGGTTGGGGTCGAGGTTCACCTGGTACTGCTGGACGAAGCCGCCCACGGAGGCCACCTCGGCCACGCCGGGGACCGACTTCAGGTGGTAGCGGAGGTACCAGTCCTGCGCCGAGCGGAGGGCGGCGAGGTCGTGCGTGCCGGACGTGTCCTCGAGGACGTACTGGTAGACCCAGCCGAGCGCCGTCGCGTCGGGCCCGATCTCGGTCTTCACGCCCGGCGGGAGGGACGAGGTGACCGAGGAGAGCAGCTCGAGCGTGCGGGAGCGGGCCCAGTAGACGTCGGTCCCGTCCTCGAAGACCACGTAGACCCAGGAGTAGCCGAAGTCGGAGTACCCGCGGACCGCCTTCACCCGGGGCGCGCCGAGCATGGCGGTGACGATGGGGTAGGTGACCTGGTCCTCGACGAGGTCGGGGCTCCGGTCCCACCGGGAGTAGACGATGACCTGGGTGTCGGAGAGGTCGGGGATGGCGTCGAGGGGCACGCGCCGCATCGCCCACCACCCGCCCAGGCAGGCGGCCGCGGTGAGCGCGAAGACCAGGAACCGGTTCCGGACCGAGAACTCGATGACGCGGTCGATCATGGCGCGCCCGCGATCCGGGTGGGCGCGGCCGCGCCCGGGCCGTCGCCGTGGGCGTGGGAGCCGCCGTGCGCGTGGCTGGCGACGAATCCGTCGCGGCAGGACTCCGAGCAGAAGTACCAGGCCTTGCCGTCGACCGTGGCCACCTTCCCCTCGGCGCGCGCCTTGGCCTCGTCGACGTCCATCCCGCAGACGGGGTCGTGGGCGAGCGCGCCACCGGCCCGGACGCCGGCGGCGGCCGCGCGGAGCTGGCTCTCCGAGTCCACCAGGAAGGTGCCGGAGACGACGATGCGCTCGCCGGGCTCGAGGCCGGAGGTGACCTGGACGCGGTCGCCGGCGCGCCAGCCGGTCTCGACGCGGCGCGGCTCGTAGACGCCCTCGGCCGTCTCGACGAACACCGTCCGGCGCAGGCCGGAGTCCACCACGGCGTCGGCGGGGACCGTGATCGCCTCGGGCCGCTCCACGGTGATCCCCACGTCGACGAGCATGTCCGGCCGCAGCGTCGCGCCGGGGTTCTCCACCTCGAGCCGCACCTTGAGCGTGCGCGACTCGGCGTCGAACTGGGGAGGGACCCGGCTCACCACGGCGACGAGCTCGCCGGCGCGCCCCGGGACGGTGACGCGGGCTGTGGCGCCGGGACGGACGAGCGGCGCGTCGGCCTCCAGCACGTCGGCCAGCACCCAGACCCGGTCGAGGTTGGCGATGCGGAACCACTCCGCGCCCCGGTCGAAGCGCTGGCCGAGCGTCACGCTCCGGGCGACGACCAGGCCGTCCACCGGCGAGAGGATGTCGATGGTGAGCGGGAGCTCGCGCCGCTGGCGCATCCGCACGAGCTGCGGGCCGGAGACGCCCATGCCGCGCAGCCGCTCCTCGGCGAACTGCACGTTCCCGCCCGGGGTCGAGCCCGACGCGGCGACGAGGCCCGCGTCGGAGCGCTGGACGTCGTTCATCCGGTGCGCCTCGAGCGACGTCAGGTAGGCCTGGAGCGGGCTGCGGAGGTCGGCGGAGAAGAACGTCCCGAGGACCTGGTCGCGCTTCACCAGCGACCCGGTGGTGACCCCGGAGAGCTCCCGGATCGACCCCTCCATGGCGGCGTTCACGGTGAAGACCCGGGTCTCGTCGGGGACGACCCGTCCGAAGAGCCGGAGCGACTGCGACGCGGAGCCCTTCTCGACCACGCCGAGCCGGACCCCCTGCAACTGGCGGAGGCCGGAGTCGATGGTCACCGTGCCGGGCATGCGCCGGCCCGCTGCCCGGGGCCCCTCGGCCCCCGGCTGGACCGGCTCGAGCGCCATGCCGCAGCACGGTGCGGTCCCCGGCGTGTCGGAGGAGAAGGCCGGGTGCATCGGGCACTGGTAGCGAACGGCCTGCCGTGCAGACTTCGAAGGCCCCGAGCCAGGGATCAGGCGTCCCGCCGCGTAGCCGCCGGCGACCAGTGCGAGGGATGCGGCGGCGATCGCGGCGCGGCGCATGGCGGCTCCCTACTTCACCAGTTCCCAGCCGAACATCATGGCGTGGTCCTCGTGGGCGAGGTTGTGGCAGTGGGCCACGTACTTTCCGGTGAAGGTGCGGAAGTTCCGGTAGATGGTGATCTTCTCGGACGGGTCGATGGCGATGACGTCGTCCTTCCCGGTGTCGTCGGCGTGGCCCCTCACCGAGGTGGCCGGCTTCCCGTTCCGGGTGAGCACCGTGTGCTCCTCCATGTGGAAGTGCATCGGGTGCGACCAGCCGCCGCCGTTCGTGATGGTCCAGACCTCGGGCTTCCCCTGCTTCACGGTGAACATCGGGATGTGCGGGTCGAAGATGAAGCCGTTGATGAGCCACTGGATCTCGCCCCCTGCGCTGCCGCGCTGCAGGTCGATGCGGCGCTGGGGCAGCGAGGCCAGGTTGGACGGGAGCTGGGGCGCCGGACGGAGGACCTGGCCAGGAACCGGCATCAGGCTGTTGTCCGGTGCGTCGTCTCCGATGACGATCTTGAGGAGCGGGATCTTGTAGGTCGGGTCTGCGTTCCCGAGGCGCAGGCCGCGCGTGGCCTGCCGGCCGTCGGGCATCATGAGCGTGTTCACGAGGTAGAGGACGTCGCCCTTCTTCGTGGCCCGGCCGTCCATGTACTTCGTGAAGTCGACCACCACCTCGTGGCGCATGGCCGGCCAGTTCTCGATGTTGTCCCGGACGATGGGCGTCGGGAGCAGGCCGCCCCCGCTCGCGATCTGGGTCATGCGCAGGCACTGCACGCCGTCCGGGATCCGCCACTGACCCTGCAGGTCCTCGCCCTTCAGTCCCATGTCCACCGCCGCCTTCGGGCCGTTCTTCGAGGTCATGAAGGAGAGCTCGAACTGGCGGGAGATGGCGGCGGTGAGGAAGCGGAGCCGGTACTTGCGCCGCTTCACGGTGAGGACCGGGTAGGCCTTGCCGTTCACCGTGAAGACGTCGCCGACGAAGCCGTGGTTGGGGAAGTGGCGGAAGAAGGTCTTTCCCCACCACTCGGGGTGGGACTCCCCGCAGCCGTTGTGGAAGTCCTGATGGGGAACCGCGCCGTCGTCGAGGGCGCAGTCGTAGAAGGCGAGGGGGATGTCGTAGTCGACGTCGAAGGAGCCGTCGCCGTTGTCGCGCCGGACACCCGGGAGGCGGAGTCCACGGGTCTCGTCCCCGGGATCGAGCACGGGGTCGTAGATGGGGTAGAGCCCCACCATGCCCTTGTAGACGTTCGCCCCGGTGTACCCCTCCCGGTGGTCGTGGAACCAGAGGAACGACTGCTTCTCCGCGTCGTCCCCGCCCGCCGGGTGGTTGAGATACAGGTTGTCGCACCAGTCTCCCGGACCGTAGGCGTCGGGCTTGTGGTGCGGATTCCCGTCCGACTCGGCAGCGGTGTGCCCGTTGTGGAGGTGGGTGAGGAATCCGTACTCCGGATCCCCGAAGTCCATCCGGTCGAGGCCGAGCGGGTTCTGGTCGAGCTCGTTCACGAAGCGGAGGAGGCTGGGCTGGCCGTACTCGGCGTTGATGCGGGCGCCGGGGAAGGCCCCGTTGAAGCCGTAGATCGTCGACGGCGGAAGTCCCGAGACCACCGTGCCGGCGGAGATGACCTTCGAGCCATTCCGGTACGGGACGAGGGTGCGGACCGGCGAGCTCGAGAAGCTGTGCGCGGCGACCCGCAGGGGGAGCCGGTAGACGAGCGGTGCCTTCATGGCCTCGCAGACCGTTCCCGACTGCCCCGGATACAGCTGGTGGGAGCCGCCATCGCAGTCCTGGCCTCCTTCCTCGGGACCGGGCTTCGACATCCAGGTCGACATCGAAGCCGGGGTCTCCGGGCGCTGGGCCGACGGGATGGGGAGCGGGTCGGTGAAGGGCTTCAGGATGAGGGGGCTCACCGGCCAGGCCTCGATCGCGTTCAGGCCCGTGCACGCGGCGGCGCGACCCCGGCGAGGCAGCCCGATCGCCACGACGGCGCCGGCCGCGGCGCTCCACTGGAGCAGCTGGCGGCGCGTGAGACCTTTCCTGTCCCGCGAAGGGGATGGCTGGGTGTGACGGACGGCAGAGGACGTGGAGGAGGTCTTGGCCATCGGGCGGTGCTCCATGGGACGGCGAGTTCGATGGGGAGACACGCCCGGGAGTCGCCGATGCGCCCCACGATGGGGGGACACCGGTGTGGGACGAGGCCGGCGACCTCCACGGGGCGGGGGAAACTGTCGCGTTTCGGCGGCTCGGGTGTCTGGAAGGCCGGGACCGTGGGAGCGCGAACCGCCACCTCCGTCGTCGGGATCGGCCTGCTGGCAGCGGGCTTCGCCGCGTTCGTGGTGCTCGCCGGCGACGGAGGGCCGGATCGCATCCGGGCGGTAAGCGGCGATTCCGGCGGGAACGACGACGCGGTTCGGGCGGGGGCCTCCCCCGAACCCCGGCACGCTGGCGACTCGCGACCGGGGAGGGCGCACGGGGGGCCGGACGGCAGTGGCGCAGCGATGCGGGACTCCGGGTCGCCGGCGGGACTCGCCGGGGGGG
>DAOMFN010000016.1:0-13173 GCA_035429785.1 Anaeromyxobacteraceae bacterium | reverse complement strand
TCACGGTCGGCGCGGAGAAGGTCCTCTCGGTGGCGGTGAACCCGGGCAGCGGGACGGTGCAGGCGAACGGGACCCTCGCCTTCTCGGCCACGGTGACCACGACCTGCGCGACCTACGCGGCGCAGTAGCGTTAACCCATTGGCCTCTCACTCCAGCGAGGGATTCTTCGTGGAAGGACTTGGTGGTTGAATGCGCGCGATGAATTGCACCCGACCATCGATCCTCGCCTGGGCGTCGCTGTGCCTGGCCCTGGCCGCTTCCGGTTGCGGAGGCATGGCATCCGACGACCCGACGGGGATCAGCATCCGCCCCCCCTCGGCGACCGTGCCTCCCGCCGGGACCCAGCCCTTCACGGCCACCGCGGCCGCGACCTCGGCGCAGGTCGGCGTTTCCTGGCGGGTGGTGGAGGGTTCACCCGGAGGCCGGATCGACGCGGGTGGCCTGTACACCGCTCCCGCGGTCGCCGGCACCTTCCACGTCGTCGCCGCGAGCACGGCCGACCCGTCGATCACCGCGACGGCCGTCGTCGTCGTCAGCGCCGCCCCGGCCCCGGTGGCCGTGTCGGTCTCGCCGTCGGTGGCGACGGTCTCCGCATCCGGGTCCCAGCAGTTCACGGCGACCGTCTCGAATGCCTCGAACCCGGCCGTGACCTGGTCCCTTCGGGAGGGGGCATCCTGTGGCACCCTGAGCGCCACCGGGCTCCTCCAGGCCCCCGCCTGGCCGGCGGTGTGCACGGTCGTGGCCACCTCGGTGCAGGACCCGACGCGCAGCGCCTCGGCCCAGGTCACGATCGCCGGCGGCAACGGGACGGTGGTCCAGGGCGGCGCGATCACCACGCAGACCTGGACCGCGAGCGGCTCGCCCTACCGGATCTTCGGCGACGTCTACATCCCGTCGGGTCACCGGCTCACCATCCAGCCTGGCGTGCAGGTGCGCTTCCAGGGTCACTATCGCCTGGAGGGCCCGGGCGTCATCGACGCGCGCGGCACCTCCCCGTCCCAGCGGGACATCCTCTTCACCGCCGAGGACAAGGTCGCGGGCTGGTACGGCATCCGGATCTGGAACGGCACCGGCACCGTCGGGACGCCACCCGACGTGTCGGACTACCACCTCGAGAACTGCATCGTCGAGTACGTCGTCAAGGACCGGTCCCGGCCCCGCTCCTTCGGGGACGCCATCTACAACGACTCCCGCGGCGCCGTGTACGTCTACGGAGCCACCACGTGGAGCGCGGGCGCGCCCGAGAACTACTCGGGACTCAAGTACAGCAATCTCCACCTGAACGGCCTCGTGCTCCGCCACAACCGGGCCGTGGCCTCCGTCTCCCCGGCTGCCCAGGGCGGCGGCATGTACTTCAACACCCTGAACGGCGGCGTCCAGCCGATCTGGACGGACGTGGTCTTCGACGACAACGTCGCCTACCGGATCGGCGGAGCCTTCACGATGCACCATTCCGGCCCGGTCACCTTCCGCAACTCCGCGATGACGAACAACGTCGCGACCGCGACCGATCAGCCGGGTGCCGGAGGTGCCATCGCCTACTGGGACGTCTTCGGGCCGGTCACCCTGGACAACGTCGTGTACACCGGGAACTCGCCCCCGGGATTCGCGACGGCCGAGGCCCCCTCGGTCGTCGTCGTGAACCCGCCTCCCTGACCGTCGCGGGCGTGGGCGGAGGGGACGCCCCGTCCCCTCGGGGCGGGGCTTGATCCGGGGCCCCCTGCGGGGCTAAGCATCGGTCGCCGAGTGAACGGCTGGCTGCCGTCCCACCATGACCATCGACACCCTCAGCTCGCGGCTGGCCCATCTGGGACTGGTCCGCACCCTCGGTCACTACGCCGCGAGCGGCCTCGCCGAGGCGACGGGGGTGGACGTCTTCCACGTCCTGGTCCTCGAGCCCCCGGACGTCCAGGACGACGGGCCGGTTCCCGCGGGTGTCGTGGTGGACCGGGTCGGCCCCGAGTCGTTCCGCCGGGAGATGTCGCGGGAGGGCTGGGGCCTCTCTCCCGCGGCGGTGGAGGCCGAGATCGCGAAGGGCGACGCCTGCTATGGCGCCCTGGCCGACGGCCGCCTGGTGAGCTACCTCTTCGTCGCGCGGGAGGCGACGGCGCTCGACTCACGGCTCGTCATCCGCTTCGACCCCTCCTGGGCCTTCAGCCGCTGGGCGTTCACCCACCCGGCGAGCCGGGGGCAGCACCTCCACGCGCTGGTGAAGCGCCTTGCCGTCCGGGATCAGGCGGCAACCGGGCGCCGGGGCCTGATCTCGCTGGTCCCGGCCCCGAATGCCGAGTCGCTGCGGGCCGGACTTCGCCTCGGGTGCCGGAAGGCCTCGACGGTCGCGGTCCTGCGGACCCCGGATCGGGCACGCGTGTGGCACGGGAGGCGCTGCGCGGACTTCGGGCTCTCCCTGGCCGTCGCGGCGCCCCGGCCGCACTAGCCGCGTCGCGCGGCGCGCCAGGCGGCGCGCGGATGGGCCAGCATGGCCGTCACCTCGCGTGCGGCGTCCACCAGCCAGGGCACGGGGTCGGAGCGGTCCAGGCTGGGATGGGTGACCCGCCCCCGGTGTGCCCGGAGCCAGCCCCGCCAGTGCGCCCGCTCGTCCGGCCGTCCACCGCCGGCGAGGAGCTGGACGAGGAACTGGGTGCTCATCTGCACGCCGCTGCAGAAGACCCGGTCGCCGCGGCTCGCGACCGCGCGCCGGGCCTCCGGGAGGACCGCCTCGAGCCCGGAGCGGTCCCCGACCGCGGCGAGGTAGGCCAGCATCGGGAGGTCGAGCCCGCGATCGACGTCGAAGGCCATCTCCCCGAAGAACCGGGGATTGAAGTCGATGAGCAGGTGGCGGCCGCCCTCCTGCACGAACTCGACCTCGAAGACCCCGCGGTAGCCCAGCTTCCGGCACAGCCTCTCGATGCCCCCGGCGACGGACGGATCGAGGTCGGCCTCCTCGAAGCACAGGCCCACCCCGAGCCGGCGGGGACGCTGGAGGATCTTGCGGGAGGCCTGGGCCAGGAACACGTCGTGGCGCGCGTCGGAGAAGCCACTGACCGTGTAGATGCCGTCCGCGGCCGACGTCGAGAAGGCCTGCAGCAGCGGCCTCGCCGCGAGCGGGTCCAGGGCCAGCAGCTCCGGCTGGACGCGCGTGGCCCGCTGCAGGTCGCCGTAGAGGGCGACCAGGGTGCGCCCGTCCTCCACGACCCGGCCCTTCTGGTGGGGCCAGAGTCCGACCTGGGTCTGGGGCTTCACCATGACCGGATAGCGGATCTCCCGGGCCAGGGCCTCGAGCTCCGCGTCGTCGGCCGGCAAGGCGGTCCAGGGCGTCTCGAGGCCGACCGACCGGCAGAGCTCCTGCAGCCGCCACTTGTTGAGCAGCGCGTACACCGTCTCCGGCGGCGGGGAATCGACGACGAAGTGGGGCGCGAGCGCCTCCCGGTGGACGGCGAGGATCCAGGCGATCCCGTCGCTGGTGGGAAGCAGGACCTGGCCGGGCGACCGGCGACCCAGGTCGACGAGCCAGGCCGCGAAGGCCGACGGGGCGGCCTCCGGATCCGGGCAGGCGTGGACCTGGCGAACGTGCCGGGACCAGCGGGCCGGGACCAGGAGCCTCGACTCCGCGACGCTCACGCCGATCCCGGCTCGCCCCAGGGAGCGGACCGCGGCGAGGGTGCCGTAGTAGTCCGCCATGGTGAGCAGGACGGGAGCCCTGGAATGGCCTTCGCTCAACGGTTCCCCTCCCCTTCGTCGGCGGCCGTCTCCTCCTCGTCGAGGCGGACCAGGTCCTCGAACGTGGCGGGTCGGCGGAGGAGCCTCGGCCCGCCGGGCCCGACCGCTGCGATGCCGGGCCTCGGGAACGAGAAGTCCGTCGAGAAGGGGACGAAGTAGGCGCCGGAGTCCATGACGGCCAGGGCATCGCCCGGCCGGAGCCGCGGGAGGCTCCAGGCCGGGACCAGGAGATCGCCGAGCGTGCACGACGGACCGGTGAGACGGTGGAGGACCCGCTCCTCCGGACGCTCCGCGACCGGGAAGATCTGGTGCCACTCTCCCCGCAGGCACTCCGCGACGTTGATCCCGGCGTCCAGGACCACCCACGTCCACGGGTCGGGACCGCCGTCCCGCACCTGGATGGCCCGCGTGAGGAGCATCTGTGCGCTGGCGGTGAGCGCCCGTCCCGGCTCGAGGAAGATCCGCGGCACGGGTCGCCCCGTGGCGGCACAGTGGGACTCGACCCGGGCGCGAACCTGGGCGACGTACTCCTCGATGCCGAGGACCGAGTCCGGGGGGCGGGGACGGGGCTCCACGCCGAGCGACATCGCGAGGCGCATGGACCTCCCGGAGATCCGGGACACCGTCGGACACGCCAGGTTGCCCCCGACGTCCAGGATCCGGATCTCGAGGCCCAGCCGCGCCCGCAGCTGGGCCTCGAAGTCGAGCAGGGCTCCGAGGTAGGCGTCGAGCCCGCCGCGATCCGCGATCTCGCCGTTGAAGTGGGAGTGGATCGCGACCACCTCCAGCTCGGGGGCGGCGAGCGCCTCCTCGTACGCGCGCATCGCCTCCCCACCGGCAATCCGCTCCCCGAACTGGCCGGGGGGACGACCCGGGACCTCGACGCGGATCCCCACCGGGACCCGGACGCCCTCGGAGCGCGCGATCCGGGCCAGGGGCGCGATCTCGGACCGGCAGTTCACGTTGAGGAGGCCGATGCGGGACCGCACCGCGAGGGCCAGCGCATCCTCGGTCTTGGCGGGCCCGTTGAACACGATGCGAGCCGGGTCCACCCCGAGACGGAGCGCGAGCCAGAGCCCGTACGCGCTCACGACCTCCGCCCCGGCGCCGGCGGCGTGGACGGCGCGGATGACGCCGGGGACGGGATTCGTCTTGTACGAGAGGTAGACCTCGCACGGGCCGGGGCCGCCGCCCGGCCGGGCCCCGAACCGGGCGGTGTTCGCGGTCAGCACGCCGAGGTCAACGACGTGGAGCGGAGACCCCCACCGCTCGAGCAGGGAGCCCAGGCGGACGCCGGCGAGGCACAGCTGACCTGCCTCGTCCCTCGTGAGCCCCCAGGTGGCGAGGGGAAGATCCACCCGCGGCTCGATGAGCCGCCGCGCCGCCTGCATCAGGGCGCGCCGGGCGAGCTCCCGGCCGGACCGGCCTCCCGTCGGCGTGTCTGGCGCCATGGTTCCGGTTCTCCTCGTCCGTCTCACTCGAAGGGCAGGCGCGCGCGGAGCTCCGCGCCGCCGAGAATCCGCAGGCCGGCGCCCGAGGACCGGAGGGCGGCCAGGATCCGGACCGCCTCGGCCTGCGCCTCCCGGCGGTCGGGCGCGGCGGCTCCGACCTCCGGCTCCACCGCGTCCTCCACCTCGCGCTTCGCCAGGTTGTGGTCCGCGCCGACCTGCGTCTCCGGATTCCCGAACAGGCGTCGCCGCAGCTCCCCGGCCCGGGCCTTGGCCCAGGGGACCCGGCCCCGCCGGAAGATCTGGAGGGTCCGGGTCGGGGAGATCACCGCACCCCACCGGGCCTTGTAGTACGCGAAGTCCCCGAGGAGGTTCATCGCCTGCTTGCCCTGCTCGATCGCGTCCGCCACCGTCAGGACCTTGAGCAGGTTCCCCGGAGAAAGCGGGCCGAGGGACTCGTCGTAGGTCGTCTCCTCCTCCACGTAGTAGTCGCCGAAGGCCCCGTAGATCGCGGCGGCGACCGGCAGCCCGTCCAGGAGGAGGAATGCGAACGACAGCGCGTGCGGGCACGCAGGGTGGCAGAGCGCCCGCAGGAGGCCGATCCGGGCGGGGTGCCGGCCGACGCCCCGCTCCCTCTTCCATCCCCGCCGTTCCAGGGAGAGGTAGAGGTCGAGGAGACCGGGTCGCGCGGCCGGGTCGTCCGAGGTCACGTACTCGACCGTGCCCGTGGCCAGCAGCTTGCGGGCACGGCGCGCCACGTTCTGCTTGTGCTTCCGGGACAGCGACCGGAACCACGACGCGGTGTCGAGCCCGCCCAGGGGGATGGTCGCGTTGGGCACTCCCTCGAGCGTCCGGGCGTACCAGCCGGCGAGGAGATCCGCGGGTGGGGGGAAGAGGCCCGAGCCCTCCTCCTGGGCCACGAACTCGATCATGTCGATGCCGGTCGTCTCCCGGAGCAGGTGACGGTAGAACGCGCGAGAGACCTCCACATCGTCGGCCGCGCGGCAGATCGCCGCCGGGCGATCACTGTCGTACTGCACGAGGAACTCCGCCCGCGTCGAGGGGAGCCCGAGGACCCGGGTCCGGACGCGCCGGAGGGGCAGCAGCCCCACGGGCTCGTGCCCCCGGCGGGCCACGAGGAGCCAGGGCTCGGAGCCCGGTCCCGCGTACTCGTCGTTCTCCAGGAACGCCTGGATGTACGCGGCCGAGCTGTACGGCGTCGGGCGGCGAGCGGCCTCGTTGAGGCGATCCACCGCCTCCGCGAGCTCCGGAGCTCCTCGCAGCGTCGAGCAAGGCTCGATTCGAAGATCCACCTGGTCTCCTCCCCCTGGAGAGCCCTCGCTCATCGCACACCCGCTCGGCTGCGAGCAAGCGAACGCTCCCCACCCATGATCCTATCCGCCCCGCGTCCCGGCCCCGGGCCCGAGCTCCACGCGGTGGCAGGTGACCCAGGAGTCGCGCACCCAGCAGAGCAGGGCCAGCCGGTCGGCGTGGATGCGGAACGCGGGCGTCCGGCGATCGAGCGTCGCCCGCACCTCCTCGAACCGCCCCCGCGCGAGGTCGCGGGCCAGGGTGACGTGGTACCGGAACCTCCCGGCCTCCTCGAGCGGGTACCCGACGATCCCCATCTCGCGGCGCAGGACGTCCAGCACCCGCTGTCGGAGCGATTCGAGCTCCGGCCCCGCCGAGACCGCCAGGAACACGATCCCGTCGTCGAAGAAGTCGATGCCCTCGGCCTCGAGCTGGATCGGCCGGCTCTCCGCCGCGACCCGATCCACCAGGGCTGCCAGCGCCTCGAGGTCCTGGACCGGGACGCCGAGCTTCAGGGTGACGTGGGGCGTCGTCGGCAGCGCAGGGTTGGCTCCGTACTTGTTCTCCATCCCGAGCTGGAACCGCCGGATCCAGTTGAGGACCGGGTCGTCCAGGAGCAGGACGACGGCCACCTCGATGCCGCCGTCTGCGCGGGGCGGAAGGCGCAGCACGCGCCGGGCGGCCTTCCGGAGCACGGACGGGACTGCCCGCCGAAGCGGGGCAAGGGGCCCTGGGCCCCTGAAATTTCCGGAACTGGTCATCGACGGGGCACCCGCAAGGACACCGCATTCGAGGGTGTCACGGCCCGACGTGGAACCGCAACCGTCCCGGAGCCCTTCCCTGTCCCGTCGCCCGGAGACGCCGGAACTTGATCGCGGGGTCCGGCACTTCGCTACAGTGTCCGTGGGGGGAAGGCCGAATGCGCCAGACCTACGTCCTCTTCAATCCATACGACGACTACTCGGCGCACGTCATCGACCTCGTCTACCACAAGTACGGGCTTCGCCCCGTGTGCGTCTACACGGACCGGAAGAATGCCTTCTACGTGCGCCCCGCCTACCCGGTCCTGCAGTCCGACCGCATCGAGGCGGAGTTCCTCGTCGACCCGGGCGCCCTCGGGGACCTGGCGGCGGAGCTGCGCCGCAAGTACGACGTCCTCGGCGTGATGCCGATCCTCGAGCACTGGGTCGAGCCGGCCGGCAGGCTCTCGGACCTGCTCCACCTCGACTGGATGCCGGGGGAGACGGTCGCCCGCTTCCGGGACAAGCATGCCTGGAAGCAGCACCTGCGGCGCCACGCTCCGCACCTCCGCGTGCCGGAGACCACGTCCGTACGGACTCCGGAGGAGGTCCTGGCGCCGACCGGGCCGGCCGCACGGATCCGGGAACTCGGCGATCGCTTCGTCCTGAAGCCCAGCGACGGGATGGCCGCGGTGGACGTGGCCATCTTCCCGTCGTCGATCTCCCCGGGCGAGGTGTCGGCCCACATGGCCCGGAGCACCGGGAAGGCCTGGGCGATGGAGGAGTTCGTGGGAGGGCGCGAACTCGCCGTCAACGGCCAGGTCGGACCCGACGGGACCGGCATCGTCCACTCGATCACCGAGTACTCGCGGCTGGAGGTGAACGGGCGGGCCACCGTCTGCGAGAAGGACTACAAGGTGGATCAGACCGATCCGGTGTTCGAGCCCCTCGCGCGCTACGCGCTGGAGGTGGTCCGGACCCTGGGACTCCGCCGGTCGCCCTTCCACCTCGAGGCGAAGCTCGACGACCAGGGGCCTTGCGCCATCGACGTCGGCGCCCGGCTCGTCGGGAACGGCGCCGCGTTCGTCCTGAGCACCCTGCATCCCCGCCGGCCGTGCCTGTTCGACGCCGCGGCCCACGGCTACCTGTTCTCCGACCGGTACGGGCTCGACGAGCCCGTCGACTGGTCCTGGTACAACGGGCACGGCTACGTCTGCGTGATCGGCGTCTCGGAGCGGGACGAGCTCATCACCTCGATCGAAGGCGTCGAGGAGGTGGAGGCGCTGCCGCAGTTCCTGCGCTGGGAGCTGAAGCCCCACGTGGGCCAGCGCGTCCGCCCGACGCTCGACCTCTTCTCGATCCCCTGGGACGTGGACCTCGTCGGGAAGGGCTCCACGCAGGATCTCCTCCGGGTCGCCGACGACGTCCGGGGAATGATCCGCTGGAACCGCGGGCGCCGCACGCCGTCCGCGGTCCTCCGGGCCCACGGCCGACGCATCGCCGAGCGGGTGCGCCCACGGCTCCGGTGGATGGCCCACGAGACCCTGCGCGTTCTGCAGCCCTGAGGGGCCCTAGCCCCGGCCCCTCTTCAGCCGAGCCGGGACCCAGTCGTAGAGGCCCAGCGTGCGCAGCAGGCGCCCGGCGCGTGCCCGGGCCGTCGGCCGCTCCGGAGGGTTGATGGGCTCCGACAGGACGTCGCTCCAGAGCCGCCCGATCAGGTCCCGGAGGAAGGCGTGCTCCGGAGGGCGGCGAAGCGAGCGATCGGTGCTCAGCATGGCGACGAGGAGGTCCCGGCAGTTGAGCGGCGCCAGGCACTCCTGGACGATGTCGTACTCCGCCCGGATGAGCGCCTGCCAGCGCCCGGCGGTCTGCTCCCAGGCGAAGAGGTCCAGCAGGTCGATGCCGGAAGCGGGAACGCCGCGCAGCCAGTCCTCGAACGCCGCGAGGGCGAACGGGAACTGGCCGATCGCCGTGAGCCGGGCGAGGTCGGCCGCGCCGGGGGGAGCGGGGCCGTCGTGCTGGACGTAGCACTTCACGACCTCGGCGACGTCACCGGTCACGCAGACCCGGGAGGCGGTGTAGGCGTCGCGGATGGCCTGGATGTCGGCGGAGTAGGCCTCCTTCACCGCGTCGACGCCCTCCCGGAAACGCTCCCTCAGTCCCTCGTCGATCCGCGTCGGGTAGGGCAGGACGTGGTGCTCCAGGCCCAGCCTCCGGAGGAGCCGGGACGGGACCACCACGTCGCGGGAGGACCGCGGCGTGTCCGGGCCGAGGAGCGTGAAGCAGTAGACCTCGCTGGAGATCGGTCTGGACAGGGCCAGCATGAGCCGGCTATCCCAGCCGGCGGTCATCGAGACGGCAAGCGGGAACCGGCGGCGAGCTGCGTCCAGCATCGCCCGCAGCAGGCGCGTCGCCTCGGACGCGGGGTCGGCGTCGCAGGTGGCGACCTCCCCGGGGGCGGGCCAGAAGCGGTGGGACTCCCCGGTGCGGAGGTCGAGGACGTGGTTGGGGAGGAGCGCCCGCACGCCCTCGTGAACCGACCGATCGCCCGGCATCCAGAAGACCGAGCCGTCGCCGCCCGCACGAGCGGCCATGAACTCCATCGCCGCGGGGTCCCGGGGAGCCCCGAGGGTTCGCGCCACGAGGCCTGCGCTGGTCGCCGCCACGACGGCCCCCGAGGCCGCGTCCCGTCCGTGGTGCACCTGGCGCTGCCCGGCGGCGTCGTGGAACAGGACGTCCTGCCGGCCGTCCCGCACGACGAGGGCCCACCTCCCACCCAGCGACCGGGTCCTCTCCAGGCAGTCTCGCCAGGACCCGAGGGACTCGACGAGCGAGCGGACCACCTCGGAATCGGTGCGCTCGGGGTGATGAGGGTCGAGGGCGTAGCCGAGCAGGGTCACGGATCGAGGACCCGACGCCGCGTGGGTGACGGGCAGGTCCGGATGCACGGTCAGGCGAAGCCCATCGCCGGCCTCGAGCCGACGCCAGCCGGGGGGATCCTCCAGGTAGGCCGGCCCGAGGTGGAACTGTCGCCGGAAACGCAGCGCGTCCGGCGGCGTTCCCTCCTGCGTCCCCGCCTTCCCGGTGTGCGTGCCCAAGTTCCCCCGTCGGCCACGGCTCCACGCCCTGCGCCGGCGCCTCCCCTCCCCGCAGACTAGCCCATCGCCGCGCCTCACCGGGGTCCCGCATCCACCGGACGCCCCTGCGCCGCGCCCACGGGAGCGGGGACTTGACCCGACCCGAACCGGACCGCTATGCGGTCGGAGTCCGGGGGGCGCGGGGCTCTCCGCGCACTCCCGGGGGGTAGACCGCGCCGCCATGACCTTCGTCGCCTTCGCACTGCTCGCCGTGTCGGTGCCGGTGCTCGCGGCCACGGGGTACCTCCTCGTCCTCACCCTGCTCTCCAGGTCCGGGGCCCCTCCTGCCGGGGGTCCACCGCGGCTGCGCTTCGACGTGCTGGTTCCGGCTCACGACGAGCAGGTGGGGATCGGCCGGACGGTGACGAACCTCCTCGCCCTGCGCTGGCCTCGCGAGCTGTTCCGGGTCCTCGTCGTGGCCGACAACTGCTCGGACGACACGGCCGCGCTGGCTGCCGCCGCCGGCGCGACGGTCCTGGTCCGGAACGATGCCTCCCGCCGCGGCAAGGGGTACGCCCTCGAGGCCGGCTTCGCGCGCATCCGGGCGGACGGGCTCTCCGACGCGACCGTGGTCGTCGACGCGGACACGCTGGTCTCGCCGGACCTCCTCGCGCGGTTCGCCGCCCACCTCGAGGCAGGCCACCCGGCCCTCCAGGCGCGCTACGGCGTGCTGAACCGGGACGCCTCGTGGCGCACCCGCTTGATGGCCATCGCCTTCGCGATGTTCCACGACGTCCGCTCCCTGGGGCGGAACCGCCTCGGCGTCTCCTGCGGCCTGCGCGGGAACGGGATGTGCTTCGCGAACGAGGTCCTCGACCGCGTCCCCCACGACGCCTTCTCGATCGTCGAGGATCTCGAGTACGGGATCCGGCTCGGGCTCGCCGGGATCCGCGTCGGCTACGTCCACGAGGTCGAGGTCCGCGGGGAGATGGCGGCGCAAGGGAGCGGCGTGGGGACCCAGCGCGCCCGCTGGGAGGGCGGCCGACGCCAGATCCGTCGCCAGTATGCGCGGCCCCTCCTGCGCGAGGGGCTCCGCCGCCGCGACCGCGTGCTCCTCGACCTCGCGGCCGACGTGCTCCTCCCCCCCCTCGCCTCGATCGGGGTCGCCGCCCTGGCCGGCCTCGTGCTCGCCGCGATCGCCGTGTACCTGGGATCGCCCGCGTGGACGCTCGTTCCCTGGGCGCTGGCCCTGCTCTTCCTCTCGATCCACGTGGCCCGCGGGCTCCAGCTCTCCGGAGCGGGCGTTCGCGGCGCGTACGCGCTGGCCCTGGCGCCGGCCTACGTGGCCTGGAAGCTGGTCTTCGCCGCCCGCGGCGCACGCCCCGGGCGCGAGTGGGTGCGGACGAGCCGGGTCGACCCGCCTGCCTAGCCGGCGGCCCGGTCCGCCCAGGGCATGGGCGCCATGGGCTCGAACGTCGACGTCACCATCCTCGGCGACCCGAGCCCGCCCGGGTCCTGCATGGCCAGCACGAGCTCGTTCACGTGCAGGGACCAGCGGGCCGACAGGCGGCACGGCCTCCGCTCGCGCACCGAGGCGGCGACCTCGGCCACGCCCCGGCAGAAGTCCATTGGGTTGGAGCCCTTCACCTTGTGGCGGAAGTCCGCCTTGCGGACCAGCGGGATCCTCCGCGGTCCGAAGCCGGCCAGGCGAGCCAGGACCGGGTACTTCTCGAAGCGGATCCCCAGGGGCGTGCGCCGCTGCAGGTGGACCGGGGATCCGTAGTTCCAGCAGTCGGCCGTGGAGAGAACGCCCTCGTCCCCGAAGATCCGCAGGCGGTGGTCGTGGGGCGCGTAGATGCTGCAGGTGAGGCGGGCGATCACGCCCCGGTCGAATTCCACGACGGCGACGGAGAAGTCGGGGGAGCGGACGTCGAGGGGGATCCCCTTGTCCTCCATGAGGACCGCGGCCCCCGCGGTGATCCGCCGCGCCGGCCCGAAGAAGGTGGTCAGCCAGCCCAGGTAGTAGCCGGCGTGCTCGAGCGTGCACCCCACCTCGAACTCGTCCTTCGACGGCCAGGGCGCGCCGGACGCGCTGATCCAGGAGGAACGGTCCATCAGCGGCACCGGGCCGTCGTCGATCTCGGCGTAGACGAGCCGCGGTGTGCCGATTCGCCCGTCCCGCAGGGCCTTCCAGAGGGTTTGCGCGCTCTCGCCCAGCACGTTGCACGGGGCGGAGGCGACGAGGAGCCCGCGGCGCTCGGCCTCCTCGACCAGCCGCGTCGCCTCGGGGAGCGTGGTCGCGAGCGGCTTCTCCGAGTAGACGTGCTTCCCGTGCGCGAGGGCGGCCCAGGACACCTCGAAGTGGCTCCCGGGATTGGTGAGGTTGAGGACCATCTCCACCCGATCGTCCCCCAGCAGGTCGGCCAGGGAGGCGTAGCGGTGCAGCCGATGGAAGCCGGAGAACCGCTCCGCGCGGGCCGGGTCCCGGTCGTGGACCCCGGTCAGCTCGAGCTCCGGGTGGTTGGCCAGCGTCGCCAGGTAGAAGTCGGCGACGTAGCCACAGCCGACGATCGCGATCCGCATCCCTTCCCTCCTCAGGCCGCCCCGGACGCCCGGCGGATGGCGTCGACCGTCTCCAGGACGGCGAGGGTGTCGTCGAGCGGCATCGTCGGACTCTCGACGAGTCCCTCCCGCAGGCAGCGCATGGCCTCGACGGCCTCGCCGCCGTACCCGTTGCCCTCGGCCCATCGGGTGGTGACCCGGGCACGCCGTGACCGCGCGACCTCGGCGACCCGTCGCACGAGCGGGGAGGTCCGCCACCCGGCCGTCGGCGCCGCGACGCTCGCCCCGGGTCCCGGGCGCGGCGCATGGCGCTCG
>DAOMFN010000015.1:4361-13239 GCA_035429785.1 Anaeromyxobacteraceae bacterium | reverse complement strand
TACGGTGCGGTCGTGCTGGAGATCAAGGACAATTTCGAGGTCGGCCCGCGCATCCAGGCCCTGCCCCAGGTCATCGTGTTCGGCCCGGCCCCGACACCGGCCGTCAACCAGGCGACGGCCACCGTGACGGCGACCGCCAGCTCCGGCCTGCCGGTCCGGTACTCCAGCCGGACGCCGGCGCTGTGCGCGATCGATCCCTCGACCGGGCTCGTCACGGCGTCCTCGTCGGGCCCCTGCACCGTGGCCGCGAACCAGCCCGGCGACGCGACCTTCGCCGCCGCCCCGCAGGTCACGCAGGACGTGACCTTCCGGTTCCAGGGGCTGATCACCTTCCAGCCGGCGCCGGCGATGGCCGTCCACGACCTCGCCACGGTGAGCGCGACCGAGAGCGCCGGGCTCCCGGTGACCTACGCCGCCTCCACGCCCGCCACCTGCGCGGTGGATGCGCGGAGCGGCGTCGTCGCGGCGGTCGCGGCGGGGGACTGCACGGTCGTGGCGAGCGCCGGAGACGCCCAGGCGTCCCTGACCTTCCCCGTCGCCCCGCCCCCGGCGCCCTCGGCTCCCTCCGCGCCCTCGATCGTCGGGGCCTCGGCGGGGGGCGCCCCGGGCACGGTGCTCGTATCGGTGGGGGCGGTCCAGGCCGGCGGCAGCCCCATCACCGGCTGGGAGGTGACCTCGACCCCGCCGGGCGTCACCGGCTCGGGGAACACCAACCCCTTCGCCGTCGCGTGCCCCGACTCCTGCTCGGGATACCGGCTCTCGGTGACCGCGGTGAACGCGATGGGGAGCGGTTCCCCGTCCGCACCGGCGAGCATCGTGACCGCCTACGCCGTGGTCGCGACGTTCCGGGAACCCGACACCCAGCCCAACGACACGATCTTCGAGGGGACGTACGTGTACGACGCCAGCGCGGGCACGGTGTCCGGTCTCGCGGGTCGGCTCTCCGAGGCGATGACGGGCGGGCCCACGCCCTACCCCGACGACACGATGACCTGGGTCGAACTCGGCCACCCGCTCTCCTCGATCCCGGTGGTGCTCGACGGCGAGGCCGGGTGGCTCGTCACCACGTTCCACCTGCCCGTGACCGACACCTTCACCTCCGACCCGAAATTCGGCGGGACCGACGGCTGGGCGCCCGGGAGCGGCGGCGCCCTCCACTCCGGATTCCCCGGGGCGAACCCTGGAAACGCCTATGCCCGGATCTTCGTCCGGGCCTCCGACCCGTCCGCCACCCCCACCCAGGGGCAGATCGACAGGATGGCGTACGCCGACTGCGCCCCGGGCGGCATGATGGGCTCGACCTGCATGACCGGAACCTCGGTGGCGGGTTACGGGACCGTCGGGTCGATGGGCGGGTATCCGGTTGCACAGGTCACGTCGAGGCGGTAGGCCCGCGCCCCCGGCTCCGCCCCCTTCCGGGGCTGCGCCGCGCCGCGTCGGGGACTAAGACCGTCTCCGCGTGAAGACCAGGACGAAGCTGTGGATCGGGGTGGCGGTGGGCCTCCTCGCGGTGGTGGGCGTGCTCGTCGGGGTGAAGGGCGCCCAGATCGGCTCGATGATCAAGGCCGGGAAGTCGTTCGTCCCGCCCCCGGAGGCCGTGACCACGGCCGCGGTCGAGTCAGCGCGCTGGCAGCCCATCCAGGATGCGAGCGGGACGCTCGTCGCCTTCCGGGGCGTGACCGTGGGGACCGAGCTCCCCGGGACCATCCGCGAGATCGGCTTCGATTCCGGCACCTTCGTCCGCAAGGGGGCGATGCTCGTCCGGCTCGACACGACGACCGAGGAGGCCCAGCTCGCCTCGGCGAAGGCCGACGAGAACCTCGCCCGGCTGAACTACGAGCGCGCCGTGGAGGTCCGCAAGGGGCAGGCCAACACGCCCGCCGACCTCGACGCCGCCGAGGCCCGCTACAAGCAGGCCCAGGCGGCGGTGCGCACCATCCAGGCCGCCATCGACAAGAAGACCATCCGCGCCCCCTTCGACGGCCGGATCGCCATCCGCCAGGTGGAGCTGGGCCAGGTGCTGGGCGCCGGCGCCCCGGTCGCGTCGATCCAGTCGGTGACCCCCATCCACGTCGAGTTCTCCCTTCCGCAGCAGGCCCTCGCCCGTCTCAAGGTGGGCCAGCCGGTCCACGTCCACAGCGACACCTTCCCGGGCGCGACCTGGAACGGGAAGGTGAGCACCGTCAACACCGAGGTGGACGTCGCCACCCGCAACGTGAAGGTCCGCGCCACGGTGCCCAACGACGACGGGCGGCTGCGGCCGGGCATGTTCGCGAGCGTGGAGGTGCTCTCGCCCACCCAGGTCGAGGTCCTCGTCGTGCCGGCCACGGCGGTCCTCTACGCCCCCTACGGCGACTCGGTCTACGTGGTCGAGAAGAAGACCGGGGCCGACGGCAAGGAGCAGCTCGTCGCCCAGCAGCGCTTCGTGCGCCTCGGGGAGCGGCGGGGCGACCTCGTCGCCGTGGAGAACGGGCTCAAGGCGGGGGAGATGGTCGTGTCGAGCGGCGCGTTCAAGCTGCGCAGCGGCGCCACCGTGACCGTGCGCAACGACCTCGCCCCGGACGTGCAGGCCAACCCGAAGCCGGCCAACGAATAGCCGGACGGGAGCCCGCCATGAAGTTCACCGACCTCTTCATCCGCCGCCCGGTCATCGCGATCGTCGTCAACCTCATCATCGTCATCGCCGGCGTCCAGTCCATCCGCAGCCTCAACGTCCGGCAGTACCCGCGCAGCGAGAACGCCGCCGTCACCGTGACCACCGTGTACGTGGGCGCGAACGCCGCGCTCGTCCGGGGGTTCATCACCACGCCGCTCGAGCGGGCCATCGCCGCCGCCGACGGCATCGACTACATCGAGTCGGAGAGCAAGCAGAACGTCTCCACCATCCGGGCCCGGCTGCGCCTCAACTACGACGCCAACCGGGCGCTCTCCGAGATCGCCTCCAAGGTGAACCAGGTCCGCGGCGACCTGCCTCCCTCGGCCGAGATCCCGATCATCAACATCGAGTCGGCCGAGAGCCAGTTCGCCTCCGCCTACCTCTCCTTCTCCTCCCGGTTCCTGAAGCAGAACGAGATCACCGACTACCTGGTCCGGGTGGTCCAGCCCCGGCTCTCCGCGGTGGAGGGCGTGCAGCGCGCCGACATCCTGGGCGCCCGCACCTTCGCCATGCGCATCTGGCTCAAGCCCGACCGGATGGCGGCCCTCAACGTGAGCCCCGCGCAGGTGCGCCAGGCGCTCGCCGCCAACAACTACCTGGCGGCGGTGGGGCAGACGAAGGGCTCCCTCGTCCAGGTGAACCTGACGGCGAACACCGACCTGCGCTCGGTGAAGGAGTTCCGGGAGCTCGTCATCCGGGAGAAGGACGGCTCGGTGGTCCGGCTCGGCGACGTGGCCGACGTCGTGCTCGGCGCCGAGGACTACGACGTCATGGTGAACTTCAGCGGCGACACCGCCGTGTTCATCGGCATCTGGTCGCTCCCCAACGCGAACTCGCTCGACGTCATCAAGCGGGTGCGGGCGGAGATGAAGGAGATCCAGCGCGAGCTGCCCGAGCAGATCCAGGCCACCATCGCCTACGACGGCACCGCCTACATCCAGAACGCCATCGACGAGGTGGTCCGCACCCTGCTCGAGACCATCCTCATCGTCGTGATCGTGATCTTCCTCTTCCTCGGTTCGCTGCGCTCGGTGCTCGTGCCGGTGGTCGCCATCCCGGTCTCGCTCATCGGCGCGGTCTTCCTCATGCAGGTGTTCGGGTTCACCATCAACCTGCTCACCCTGCTCGCCATCGTGCTCTCGGTGGGCCTGGTGGTCGACGACGCCATCGTGGTGGTGGAGAACGTGGAGCGGCACGTCCGGGAGGGGCGGAGCCCCTTCGACGCGGCCATCGTCGGCGCCCGCGAGCTCGTGGGACCGGTCATCGCCATGACCATCACGCTCGCCGCGGTCTACGCCCCCATCGCCTTCCAGGGCGGCCTCACCGGGTCCCTCTTCCGGGAGTTCGCGCTCACGCTCGCCGGGGCGGTGACCATCTCCGGCGTGGTGGCCCTCACCCTCTCCCCGATGATGTCGGCGCGGCTCATCCACGAGGACCGGGAGGACCGGGGCCTCACCGGCCTCGTGAACCGGCTCTTCGAGCGGGTGAAGGCGACCTACGCCCGCCACCTCGAGGCGTCCTTCCAGGCGCGCGGCGTCATCTACACCGCCTGGGCCATCATCTCGGTCCTGGCCGCGGCGATGTTCTTCCAGTCGCCCCGCGAGCTCGCGCCGGTGGAGGACCAGGGCGTCATCTTCGGCATCGTGAACACGCCGGCCAACTCCACGCTCGACCAGGTGGCCACGTCCACCCGGGCCGTGAACGCGGAGCTCCAGGCCGTCCCGGAGACGAGGTTCACCTTTCAGATCACCTTCCCCACCGGCGGCTTCTGGGGCGCCGGGCTCAAGCCCTGGAACGAGCGCAAGCGCACCGCGGCGCAGATCCTCCCCGAGGTGCAGCAGCGGGTCTCCGGCGTGCCCGGCATCCAGACCTTCCCCATCCTCCCCCCGGCGCTCCCCGGCGGCGGCAACTTCCCGGTGGAGGTGGTCATCGCCTCCACCGCCGACACCGCCGAGATCCTGGACTTCGCGAAGCAGCTTCAAGAAAGGGCCGCGAAGAGCGGCATGTTCGCCTTCCCGCCCCTCATCGACGTGAAGGTGGACCAGCCCGAGTCGGAGATCGTCATCGACCGGGAGAAGGTGGCGCAGCTGGGGCTCAACCTCCAGACCGTCGGCCAGGACCTCTCGGCCGCGGTGGGCGGCGGCTTCGTGAACCGCTTCAGCGTGGACGGGCGCAGCTACAAGGTCATCCCGCAGGTGTCCCGTGCCGACCGGCTCAACCCGGAGCAGCTGAAGGACATCTACGTCACCGGCCCGAACGGCCAGCTCGTGGCGCTCTCCTCCATCGCCACGCTGCGCGACACGGTGGCCCCGCGCTCGCTGAACCGCTTCCAGCAGCTCAACGCGGTGAAGATCTCCGGCGTGGCCATCCGGCCGCTCGACGACGCCCTGCGCTTCCTGGAGGACGAGGCGGCCGCGATCCTGCCCAAGGGCTACGTCATCGACTACACGGGCGAGTCGCGCCAGCTGCGGGTCGAGGGGAACAAGTTCGGCCCCGCCTTTCTGCTCTCGATCCTGCTCATTTTCCTGATCCTGGCCGCCCAGTTCAACAGCTTCCGGGACCCGTTCGTCATCCTCATGGGGTCGGTGCCGCTCGCCATGTTCGGCTCGCTCGCGCTCACCTTCCTCAAGATGCCGAACCCCAACATGAGCTTCTGGACCGACGGCTGGACCACCACGCTCAACGTCTACTCGCAGGTCGGCCTCGTCACGCTGGTGGGGCTCGTGGCCAAGAACGGCATCCTCATCGTGCAGTTCGCGAACGAGCTCCAGCGGGAGGGACAGTCCAAGGTCGACGCGGTCCGCAACGCCGCGGTCACCCGGCTGCGCCCCATCCTGATGACGAGCGCCGCCACCATCTTCGGCCACCTGCCGCTCACCTTCGTCTCGGGGCCGGGCGCCGCCGCGCGCAACAGCATCGGACTCGTGCTGGTGGCCGGCATGTTCGTGGGCACCGCCTTCACGATCTTCTTCGTGCCCTCGATCTACCTGCTCATCGCGAAGGACCACGGGCGCAAGGCGCGCGCCGCCGCCCACGCCGGCGAGGCGGCCAGCCCGAGCACCGTGACGTAGCACCCGGCGGCGGCCGCTGGGTCCACCGGACTCGCGGTCGCCGCTTCCAGCCGAACCGCCCCGCGTGATAATCCGGGGCTGCCATGCGGATCGCAATCCAGCTCGTCGAGGTGCTGGCGGTCTTCGTGGTGATCTTCTACCTGTACTGCCGCTCCCCCGCGTTCCAGCCGCTTTCCCCGTCCTGGCCCCAGCCCCGGGGCAAGCTGCGCCTCTACCTCGTCTTCTCCGGCATCGCCATCCTGGGAAACTACCTGGGCGTGCCGGTCGTGGAGGGGCAGGCCATCGTGAACGCCCGGGCGGTGGGGGCGGTGCTCGCCGGGCTCCTCGGGGGGCCGGTCCTGGGCGTCCTCGTGGGCGTGACCGCCGGGGCCCATCGCATCCTGGCGCTGGGCGGCGCCGCGGCCGTGGCCGGCGCCGTCGCCACCACGCTGGAGGGGCTCCTGGGCGGGGCGGTCGGCCTCGCCCTCCGCCGGCGACCCGAGGTGCTCATGACCCCGCGGGTGGCCTTCCTCACCACGCTCGTGGGCGAGATCCTCCACATGGGCATCGTCCTCCTCCTCACCCACCCCTTCTCCCGCGCGGTCGCGGTGGTGGAGGCCATCGGCCCGGCCATGATCGCGATGAACCCGGTGGGTTCGGCCCTCTTCATGACCGTCCTCCTCGAGCGGCTGAAGGAGGAGGACCGGGTCGCCGCCGCCTCCTCGGCCCGGGCCCTGAAGGTCGCCGCCCGCTCCCTCGGGCTCATGGCGCGCGTCTTCCGGCCCTCCGTCGCCGGCGAGCTCGCCGGGATCGTGCGGGAGGAGACCGGCGTGGGGGCGGTGGCGGTGACCGACACCGAGCGGATCCTGGGCTGGTCCGGGGTGGGCGGGGACCACCACCGGCCCGGCAACCCCATCGCCTCGCCGTTCACGCGCCAGGCCATCGCCGGCAACACCGTGGTCTTCGCCGACGGGGTCCAGCAGGGGTACGACTGCGTCCTCTCGCCCTCCTGCCCGCTCGGATCGGTGCTCATCACGCCGCTCCAGGTGGACGGCACGGTGGTGGGCACGGTCCAGCTCTTCGAGCCCCGCGGACGGCGCTTCCTCAACATGAACCGCTCCCTCGGGGAGGGGCTCGGCGCGCTCCTCTCCAGCCAGCTGCTCATCTCCCGGTACGAGGAGCAGAAGAGCCTCCTCGTCCTCTCCGAGCTCAAGCTGGCCAGGGCGCAGGTGAACCCCCACTTCCTGTTCAACGCGCTCAACACCATCATCGCCATCCTCCGGCGCGACTCCGACCGGGCCCGCGAACTGCTCGTCCACCTCTCCCACTTCTTCCGGAAGAACTTGAAGCGGTCCGGCGACCTGTCGTCCCTCGCCGAGGAGCTGGAACACGTGGGCGCCTACCTCGAGATCGAGAAGGCCCGCTTCGAGGGGCGGCTCGTCGTGGAGACCGACGTGGACCCGTCGCTCGCGGATGTGGACGTGCCCTCCTTCTCGCTCCAGCCGCTCGTCGAGAACGCCTTCAAGCACGGCCTCTCCCGCATCCTCGGCGAGGGGCGGGTCTCCATCCGGGCCCGGCGGGACGGCGGCGCGGTGCTGGTCGAGGTGGAGGACAACGCCGGGGCCTGGTCGGACGCCGGCCTCGACTCCGGGCTGGGCATGCAGATCGTCGACAAGCGGGTGAAGAACCTGTACGGCAAGGACTTCGGCCTCACGGTGGCCTGCGATCCCGGCACCTTCACCCGGGTGACCCTGCGGCTCCCCGCCGAGGCGAGCGTCCCCGCATGATGCGCGCCCTCCTCGTGGACGACGAGATGCACGCCCGGGACGAGCTCGCCGCCCTCCTCCGGGAGACGGGCGCCTTCGAGATCGCGGGCGAGTGCGCCGACGCGGTGAGCGCGCTCCAGGCCATCCGGGTCTCCCGCCCCGACGTGCTCTTCCTCGACGTCCAGATGCCCGCCATCTCCGGGCTCGAGCTCCTCTCCATGATCGACGACGCGGAGATGCCGCGGGTGGTGTTCGTCACCGCACACGACGCGTACGCCCTGCGGGCCTTCGAGGAGAACGCCGTCGACTACCTCCTGAAGCCGGTCTCCCCGCAGCGCCTCGCCCGCACGGTGGACCGGCTGCGGGCCCGGGCCTCCGACCCTGCCGCCGCCGCGCAGCTGCGCCCCGCCATCCAGCGCATCCCCTGCCAGGCCGGGCGCTCCGTGAAGCTCCTCGACGCGGCGGACGTGGAGTTCGCCCGGTCCAGCGAGGCCGGCGTCTACGTGGTGTGCGCGCGCGGCGAGTACTTCACCGAGCTCACGCTGCGGGTCCTCGAGGAGCGCGCCGGGCTCACCCGCTGCCACAAGCAGTACCTCGTGCGGCTCGACCAGGTGGACGAGGTCCGCCCCGGGGACGGCCACGCCACCCTCCTGACCCGTTCGGGGAAGGAGGTCCCGGTAAGCCGTCGTTTGCTCCCCGAGATCCGTACCCGCCTGGGACTCTGAGCCGTTCCCGGGCGGCGCAGGACCGACCGATCACCCCCGCAGGACGACCGATCGGCCGGATCGTGCCCGGCGGGTGCGCCGTCCCATGGCACACCTCCCACCGGCATTTTTCCCTGGCCCCCCCGTCGAGGAGGAGCTCTCCATGGTCTGGACCCAGATCTACACACCGGTCGCGAACAACCTGTTCATCTCGGCGCTGGTCGCGGCGATCCCCATCATCCTGCTGCTCGGAGCGCTGGCCTTCTTCCACATCAAGGCCCACTGGGCCGCGGTCATCGGCCTCGCCTCGGCCTGGGCCGTGGCGGTGTTCGTCTACGGGATGCCGGCGCAGATGGCCACGATGTCGGCGGTGAACGGGGCGCTCTTCGGGCTGCTCCCCATCGGCTGGATCATCCTGAACGCCATCTTCGTCTACGACATCAGCGTGAAGACCGGGAAGTTCGAGGTGGTGAAGGACACCATCGCGGGCATCGCGGCCGACCGGCGCATCCAGGTGCTGCTCATCGGGTTCGCCTTCGGCGCCTTCATCGAGGGCGCGGCCGGCTTCGGCACGCCGGTGGCCATCTCGGCGGCCATGCTCATCGGCCTCGGGTTCAAGCCGCTGGCCGCCGCCGGCCTGGCCCTCATCGGCAACACCGCTCCGGTGGCCTACGGCGCGCTCGGCACCCCCATCATCACGCT
>DAOMFN010000015.1:0-4261 GCA_035429785.1 Anaeromyxobacteraceae bacterium | reverse complement strand
TTCTCCGGCTCCGACTCCACGATGGGTCTCGCCTTCGCCTCCACCGGCGCGCTCTTCCCGTTCTTCTCGCCGATGCTGGGCTGGCTGGGCGTGGCGCTGACCGGCTCCGACACCTCGTCCAACGTGCTCTTCGGCAACCTCCAGGTGGTCTCGGCCGAGAAGCTGGGGATGAGCCCGATCCTGGCCGCCGCCTCGAACTCCTCGGGAGGCGTCATGGGCAAGATGATCGACGCCCAGTCGATCGTGGTGGCCGCGGTCGCCACGAACGAGCACGGCAAGGAAGGCGAGATCCTGCGCTACGTCTTCTGGCACAGCCTCGTCCTCGCCTGCCTGGTGGGCGTGCTGGTCTTCCTGCAGCACAACTACTTCCAGTGGATGATCCCCCGGTAGGCGGACGGAGGGGGCCATGTTCGAGACCTTCCGGGCGCGGGCGCAGGCCGTCAGCGCGGAGGTCCACCGGGCCGGGACCGGGGCCGAGGCCCTGGAGCTCGTCCTCGCGGTGCTCGGCCGCGAGGGCGTCGGGGAGTCGCCGGGCGAGCGCGCCGTGTGGTGCGAGGGGCCCATCCTGGGCCCGCTCGTCGACCGCGAGGCGCTCGTCCGGCGCTATCCCGGCCTCTCCTTCGAGGTGACGCGCGAGGGCGCGGCCTCGAGCCGCATCGGGGTCACCGAGTTCCAGTGGGGGCTCGCGGCCACGGGCACGGTGGCGCAGGACGCGACCGACCCGCGGCTGCGGCTCGCCTCGATGCTCCCCGAGACCCACGTCGCCGTGTTCCCCACCGCCGGCCTGCTCCCCGACCTCGACGCCCTGCTCACCCGGGTCGACCCCACCCGGGCCCGCTACCTCGCCTGCGTGACCGGGCCGAGCCGGACGGCCGACATCGAGCGCGTCCTCACCATCGGCGTCCACGGCCCCCGGAAGCTCGTGGTCATCGCCGTGGACGGCGGGATCGGAGTGGCGTGATGGCCTCCCCGGACTTGAAGGACAGGGTCCAGGCCGCCCTGCAGGACGGCACGATGGGCGGCGCCCTCGGGCGCTTCAACGACGCCTACCTCACCTCCCGGGCCAAGGCCTACGAGGGGATCGACTTCGAGGCCCTGCGCGACGAGCTCGTGGGGCTGAAGAGCCGGGCCGCCTCGCGGCTGGACGAGCTCGCCGAGCAGTTCGAGGAGCAGGCCACCCGCGCGGGAGCGAAGGTCTTCCGGACGGGCGACACCGCCGAGGTGAAGGCCTACCTGGCCCGGCTCTGCACGGAGCACGGGGTCCGGCGCATCGCCAAGTCGAAGTCGATGATCACCGAGGAGATGCACCTCAACGCCTTCCTCCAGGAGCAGGGCATCGAGGTGGCCGAGACCGACCTGGGCGAGTGGATCGTCCAGCTCGCCGGGCAGCGCCCCTCGCACATGGTGATGCCCGCCATCCACCTCTCCAAGGAGCAGGTGGCCGGCATCTTCTCCCGCGAGGTGAAGGAGGAGCTGCAGGCGGACATCCCGTCGCTCGTGGCGGTGGCCCGGCGCGAGCTGCGCGAGAAGTTCCTGGCCGCCGACATGGGCATCACCGGCGCCAACGTCGCGGTCGCCGAGACCGGGACGCTCGTGGTGGTCACGAACGAGGGGAACGCCCGCCTCGTCTCCACCCTCCCCCGCGTCCAGGTGGCGGTGGTGGGCGTGGAGAAGCTCGTCGAGCGGCTCGCCGACGTGGGGCCCATCCTGAAGGCGCTCCCCCGCAGCGCCACCGGGCAGCTGCTCACGAGCTACGTCTCGATGTTCACCGGTCCCGCGCCCGGGGCCGACGGGCAGCCGAAGGAGCTGCACGTCATCCTGGTGGACAACCGGCGCACGCACATGGGGCGCGACCCGCGCTTCGCCCAGGCGCTCCGCTGCATCCGCTGCGCCTCCTGCGTGAACGTCTGCCCGGTGTACCGCCTCCTCGGCGGCCACGTCTTCGGGGGCGTCTACACCGGCGGCATCGGCGCGATCCTGGCGGCCTGGTTCGACGCCCTGAAGGCGTCGAAGGACATCCAGTCGCTGTGCATCCAGTGCGGCGCCTGCGTCCCGGTCTGCCCCACCCGCATCGACATCCCGGACCTCATCGTCGAGCTGCGCCGCCGCCTCGCCGAGGAGGAGGGCCATTCCGTCCTCGCCCGGGCCGCGCTCCGGGTGGTGAACGAGCGGAGGGTGTTCCACGGGCTCCTGCGGGCCGCGTCGAAGGCCCAGAAGCCCTTCTCGCGCGGCGGGATGATCCGCCACCTCCCCTTCTTCCTGTCGGGGATGACCGAGCACCGGTCGCTCCCCGCCATCGCCGACGAGCCCTTCCGCGACCGCTTCCGGGAGATCCCCCAGCCCGCCGCGACCCAGGACACCGCCGCCTTCTACGCCGGGTGCCTCATCGACTTCGCCTACCCCGGCGTGGGCGAGTCGGTGGTGAAGGTCCTGAATGCCGCCGGGGTCCGGGTCACCTTCCCCGAGGGGCAAACGTGTTGCGGCGCCCCGGCCCGCTACTCGGGCGCCTTCGACGTGGCCGCCCGCAACGCCCGGGACAACGTGAAGGCCCTGGAGGACCCGGGGGTGCGCTGGATCGTGTCGGCCTGCCCCACCTGCACCGTTGCGCTGCGCCACGAGTTCGCCTCCGTGCTCCAGTCGGAGGGGCACGCGGACTGGGTGGACCGGGCCGAGGCCGTCGCGGCGAAGGTCCGCGACTTCTCGTCCCTCGTGAAGGAGCTCGCCGACGCGGGGCGGCTCCGCCTCGAGGACGCCGGGGCGCTCCCCGCCGTCACCTACCACGACTCCTGCCACCTGAAGCGGAAGCTCCACGCCCACGAGCCGCCGCGGGAGCTCCTCGGCGCGGCCGGCTACCCGATCCGGGAGATGAAGGACAGCGACGTCTGCTGCGGCATGGGCGGGAGCTACACCCTCAAGTTCCCGGAGATCTCCGCCCCCATCCTGGCCCGCAAGCTCGAGAACGTACGGGCCACCGGGGTGGAGACGGTCGCCATGGACTGCCCGGGCTGCATGATGCAGATCGGCGGCGGCCTCGACCGCGCAGGGTCGACGGCGCGCACGCGCCACGTGGCCGAGCTGCTCGCCGAGCGGCTGCCGTCGCCGTCCCCCTCGTAGGGCGCCGTCAGGCCGGCAGCGACGCGAGCGCCCGGTCGAGGTCGGCGACGAGGTCGTCGGGCGACTCGATGCCGACGGAGAGCCGGATGACGCCGTCGGTGATCCCGGCGCGCAGCCGCGCCGCCGGCGTCATCGAGGCGTGGGTCATCGACGCCGGGTGGGCCACCAGGCTCTCCACGCCGCCCAGGCTCTCGGCGAGGGTGAACCAGCGCAGCGTGCGGAGCACGTGATCGACCCGGTCGCGCCGGCCGTCCTTCAGCTCGAAGGAGACCATGCCGCCGAAGCCCTCCTGCTGGGCCCGGGCGAGCGCGTGCTGGGGGTGCGTCTCGAGCCCGGGATAGTGCACGCGGGCGACCGCCGGGTGGGCGGCGAGCCAGCGGGCCACCGCCGTGGCGCCCGCCTCGTGGGCCTTCATGCGGAGGTGGAGGGTCTTCAGGCCCCGGAGGACGAGGAAGGCGTCGTGGGGGCTCTGCGACGTCCCGAGGAGGTTGTTCATCCCCTGGATGCGCTGCAGGAGCGCGGTCTGCCCCGGCGCCGAGACCACCGCCCCGCCCACCACGTCGCTGTGCCCGTTCAGGTACTTCGTCGTGGAGTGGACGACGAGATCCGCTCCCAGCCGGAAGGGGCGCTGCTGCACCGGGGAGAGGAAGGTGTTGTCGACCACGGTGAGCGCGCCGCGGGACCGCGCCAGCGCGGCCACCGCCCGCACGTCGGTGAGCCGGAGGAGCGGGTTGGACGGGGTCTCGACCCAGACCATCCGCGTCTCCGGCCGGAACGCGGCGGCGACGGCGTCGAGGTCGGCGAGGTCGAGGTACGTGACCTGGAGGCCGTAAGCGACCCTGGCGTGCTCGAGCGCGCGGAAGGTCCCCCCGTAGCAGTCCACCGTGCAGAGGAGGTGGCTTCCCGCCGGGAGGAGGTTGAGCGCCAGCACGACCGCGCTCATCCCGGTGCTCGTGCAGGTGGCCCCGAGCCCTCCCTCGAGCACGGCGATGGCCTCCTCCAGCGCCGCCCGGGTGGGGTTTCCGCTCCGGGTGTAGTCGTAGCCGGCGTTCACGCAGGTGTCGCGGAAGGCGAAGGTGGAGCTCTGGTAGATGGGCGGCATCACCGCGCCGTAGGCCGGATCGGGCTGCACGCCGGCGTGGACGCA
>DAOMFN010000014.1:0-13896 GCA_035429785.1 Anaeromyxobacteraceae bacterium | reverse complement strand
GTGGGAGGTGGCCTGGAGCGGCACCCGCGACGACAGGACCACCGCCGGAGGCGACGCCGGCACGCGGGCCAGCGCGGCGCCCTGGGCGTCGGCCACGGCGGCGAGGGCCTCCAGGAACTCGCCCATCGGGTTCCCCGGCGCGAGCTCCCGGAAGCGGCGCGCCCGGCGGGCGAAGAGCTCGGCCGGGCGCGGCAACCGGAGATGGACGACCTCGCCCGGCGGGCCGGGCGGCTCGAGGTGCATCAGTCCTTGCCCCCGGTGATCTGGCGGTACCAGGCAGGGTGGTGGTAGCGGGCCCAGGTGCGAGACACCGTGCCCCGCACCATGGCGCGGATCGAGCCGCGGGTCCAGTAGGCCGCGTACCAGTGGATGCCGATGCCGATGAACATGACGAAGGCGGCCACGGCGTGGAGCAGGCTCGTCACCCGGCGCACGGACGCCGGGAAGGCGCTCGCGAACCAGGGCTGCCACATCGTGATGCCGGTGAGGAAGAGCACCCCGATGATGGGGATCATCGACCAGTACATGAGCTTCTGGCCGGCGTTGTACTTGCCCGTGTCGTGGAACTCGACCCGCTTCTCCATGTAGGCGACGGAGTTCTCCACCCACTTCGCGTCGGCCGGGGTCCAGCGGTTGTCCTTCCGGAGCCGGAACGCGTACGGGTAGAAGAGGAGCACCAGGATCACACCGGCGATCGGGTGCAGGAAGCGCATGAACTGGCCGCCGCCGAAGACCCCCGAGAGCCAGAAGAAGAAGGGGGAGAAGAGGGCCAGGCCGGACAGGAAGAGGAACACGAAGGCGATGGCGATCGCCCAGTGGGTGATCCGCTCCTTGTTGTCGTGCCGGAGGATCTTGCCGTCGGGGAGCAGCAGGTTCTCGTCGGTCTTCACGGCTGCGCCTCCTTTCCCTTCTCGCCGTCGGTCTCCCCGGGGACCTCGAGGGGCCCGTAGCGCATGTAGTGCAGGATGCCGGCGACGAGCACGCCGAACATCGTGGCCACGCCCAGCACGCGGGCGACGCCGGAGCGCCAGAAGGTGACCACCGGGCCCACGCTCGGATCGCGCGGCAGGCCGTAGGCCTCCGGCCGGTCGCCGTGCGGCAGCACGTAGAACACGTGCGTGCCCCCCACGCCGGAGGGATCGTAGACCGCGGCCTTCGCGAGGCCGCGGGCGTGGAGGTCCTCGAGCCGGTGGGCGGCGAGCTCCTTCATCTCCGCCTTGGAGCCGAAGGTGAGGGCCTGGGTGGGGCAGGACTTGATGCAGGCCGGCTCGAGCCCCACCGCCACGCGGTCGGAGCAGAGCGTGCACTTGTAGACCCGGCTGTCCTCCTTGCGGAGCCGGGGGATGTCGAAGGGGCAGCCGGTGATGCAGTAGCCGCAGCCGATGCAGTGGTCCTGCTGGAAGTCGACGATGCCGTTCGCGTACTGGACCACCGCGCCGGGGGCCGGGCAGGCCTTCAGGCACCCCGGGTCGGTGCAGTGCATGCACCCGTCCTTGAAGATGAGCCAGGCGAAGTTCCCGTCGATCTCCGTCTCGCTGAACTTCATCACCGTCCAGGACTGGTCGGAGAGGTGGAGCGGGTTCTGGTAGGTGCCCTGGAAGGAGCCCACCGGCTCCCGGAGGTCGTTCCACTCCATGCAGGCCGCCTGGCAGGCCTTGCAGCCGATGCAGCGGGAGAGGTCGATGAGCTTCGCGACCTCGGGGCGGAAGGACCGCGCCGAGGGGGCGGCCTCGACGGTGGTGGCGGAGCGCTGCCGGATGTCCTGGGTCTCGAGAGCCATGGCGGTCTCCTAGGCCTTCTGGACGTCCACCAGGAACGCCTTGTACTCGGGCGTCTGGATGTTGGCGTCGCCGACCGGCGGCGTGAGCGTGTTCGTGATGTGCCCCTTGCGCGTCTGCCCGACGAACCCCCAGTGGATGGGCAACCCCACCACCTCCACGTCCTTCCCGTCGACCTTGAGGGTCGGCATCCGCTTCGTGACGAGCGCCTTCAGCCGGACCTGCCCGCGCTTCGACTTCACCACCACCCAGTCGTCGTTGCGGATGCCCCTCCGGCTCGCGAGCCCCTCCGGGAGCTCCACGAACGCCTCGGGCTGGAGGACCGCCGGGATGCGGGCGTGCTTGGTCCAGAAGTGGAAGTGCTCGGTGAGCCGGTAGGTCGTGGCGACGAACGGGAACTCGTCGGGCTTGCCGAAGGTGGCCCAGTCGTCCTTGAAGACGCGGGCGGCCGGGTTCGAGAGCACCTTGCCGAAGGGGTTCTTCGCGAGCGGGGCGTCGAAGGGCTCGTAGTGCTCGGGGAACGGCCCGTCGGTCATGGCCGGCGCCCAGAGGCGCGCCACGCCCTCGTTCGTCATGATGAAGGGGTTCATCCCCTCCGCGGGCGCCGAGTCGACCTTGAAGTCGGGGACGTCGTTGCCCACCCACTTCGTGCCGTTCCACCACACGAGCTTCCGTGTGGCGATGTAGGGCACGCCCTCCGCGTTGCAGGAGGCCCGGTTGTAGAGGATGCGGCGGTTGGCCGGCCAGGACCAGGCCCAGGCGGGCGTGAGCCCGAGCCCGCTCGGATCGGAGGGATCCCGGCGCGCCATCTGGTTGCCGGCCTGCGTCCAGCTGCCGGCGAAGATCCAGCAGCCGCAGGCCGTGGAGCCGTCGGCCTGGAGCACGGCGAACCCGGGGACCTGCTCCCCCTGCCGGACCAGGAAGGCGCCCGGATTCCTCGGGTCGGGCACGTCGGCGAGCGCCTGCCCGTTGAACTCGCGGGCCGCCTCGTCGGCCGACGGCGACTTCGCGATGCGGTAGGGCCAGGTGAGCTTCATCACCGGGTCGGGGAAGGCGCCGCCCTCCTTCGCGTAGAGCCCCCGGATGGCCATGAAGAGCTCGCCGATGATCTCGAGGTCGCCCTTCGCCTCCGCGGGCGGCTCGGCCGCCTTCCAGTGCCACTGGAGCCAGCGGCCGCTCGACACGAGCGAGCCGTCCTCCTCGGCGAAGCAGGAGGAGGGGAGGCGGAAGACCTCGGTCTGGATCTGCGCGGGATCGACGTCGTTGAACTCTCCGTGGTTCTGCCAGAACTCGGAGGTCTCGGTGACGAGCGGGTCGATGGTGACGAGGAACTTCAGCTTGCGCAGGCCGGCCAGCACCTTGCCCTTGTCCGGGAAGGACGAGAGCGGGTTGAACCCCTGGCAGACGTAGCCGTTCACCTTCCCCTGCGCGAGCAGCTCCATCACCCGGAGCACGTCGTACGCCCCGTCGATCTTGGGGAGCCAGTCGTACGCGAAGTCGTTCTCCTTCGTCGCCGCCGCGCCGTACCAGGCCTTCATGAGCGAGACGAAGAACTTCGGCGTGTTCGAGAGGTAGTTGAACTGGTTCGGCCGGAGCGGCTTCGGGGTCCGCTTCTCGAGGTACGTCTGGAGGTCCGGATCGCCGTCGGTGGGCAGCGTGATGTACCCGGGCAGGAGGTGCGAGAGCAGCCCGAGGTCGGTGAGCCCCTGGATGTTGGAGTGGCCGCGCAGCGCGTTCACGCCGCCGCCGGCCATGCCCATGTTGCCGAGCAGGAGCTGGATGATGGCGATGCAGCGGATGTTCTGCGAGCCGGTGCTGTGCTGCGTCCAGCCGAGCGCGTACAGGCTCGTCATCGTCCGGTCGGGCGCCGCGGTGGAGGCGATGGCCTCGCAGACCTTCTGGAACTTGTCCCTCGGCGTGCCGGTGACCCGCTCCACCATCTCCGGCGTGTAGCGGGAGAAGTGCTTGCGGAGCCGCTGGTAGACGCAGTTCGGGTCCTGGAGCGTCGGGTCGACCTTGGCGTACCCGTCCTTGTCGAGCTGGTAGTTCCAGGTGCTCTTGTCGTAGGAGCGCTTCGCCTCGTCGTACCCGGTGAAGAGGCCGTCGTCGAAGCCGGTGTCCTCGCGGAGCAGCAGCGACGCGCTCGTGAAGTTGCGGACGTAGTCGTGCTGGACCTTGTCGTTCTCGAGGAGGTAGCGGACGACGCCGCCCAGGAAGGCGACGTCGGTGCCCGGACGGAGGGGGGCGTAGAAGTCGGCCACCGCCGCGGTCCGCGTGAAGCGGGGGTCGACGACGATGAGCTTCGCCCCCTTCTTCGCCTTCGCCTCCAGCACCCACTTGAAGCCGCAGGGGTGCGCCTCGGCGGGGTTCCCGCCCATCACGAGGACGAGGTCGGCATTCTTGATGTCGACCCAGCTGTTCGTCATCGCGCCACGGCCGAACGTCGGGGCCAGACCGGCCACCGTGGGGCCGTGTCAAACACGGGCCTGGTTGTCGAAGGCGACCCCCCCGAGCGCCCGGATCACCTTGTGGAAGACGTAGCCGGTCTCGTTGGACGACGCCGAGGCGGCGAGGAACGCGGTGGTGGGCCAGCGGTTGACCTTCTGCCCCTTGGCGTTCGTGGACACGAAGTTCCTGTCGCGGTCCTCCTTCATGAGGCGCGCGATCCGGTCGATGGCCCACTCCCAGGTGACCCGCTTCCACTCGTTCGAGCCCGGCGCGCGGTACTCCGGGTACTTGAGCCGCGTCGGGCTGTGGATGAAGTCGAGGAGGCTCGCGCCCTTCGGGCAGAGGGTCCCGCGGTTCACCGGGTGGTCCGGATCGCCCTCGACGTGCATGATCTCGGTGCGGGCGTTCTTCGAGCGGTCGCCGAGCCCGTAGAGGATGACGCCGCAGCCCACCGAGCAGTACGGGCAGGTGTTCCGGGTCTCGGACGCGTGGGCGAGCTTGAAGAGCCGGACGTCGGCGAGCGCGCGGTCCGGCGAGAACCCCAGCGCGCCGATGGTGGTCGCGCCGACGCCGGTGGCGGTGAGCTGCAGGAAGCCTCTACGGGAGACGTTCATCGGACGACCTCCGGAGGACGGGTGCAGGCGGGTGCGTCGGCATCGTAAGGGGCCCGGGGCGCGGCCGCGCCGGAAAATTGCGGTACGCCGCGCCGCGTCGGTCGATTTCGCGCTGCCGCGCCGCGTCATGGTGAGGACACCTCGACAAGGGGCGGGCGGGTCACTAAACATTTCCGTCCCCCGCGCGAACCTCATGGCCGACGACCTGATCCTCGAGACCCGAGACCTGGCCAAGGAGTTCCTCGGCTTCGTCGCCGTGAACGGGGTTTCGCTCAAGGTGAAGCGCGGCTCCATCCACGGGCTCATCGGGCCGAACGGGGCGGGCAAGACCACCGTCTTCAACCTGCTCACCCGCTTCCTCCCGGTCACCCGCGGCACCATCCTCCACCGGGGCGAGGACGTGACGCGGATGCGGCCGGCGCAGGTGGCGCGGCGGGGGGTCGTCCGGTCCTTCCAGATCTCGGCGGTCTTCCCCAGCCTGACCGCGCTCGAGAACGTCCGCATCGCGCTGCAGCGCCCGCTCGGCACCTCCTTCCGGTTCTGGTCGCCGGAGCGGAGGCTCTCCGTCCTCGACGACCGGGCCCGCGCGCTGCTCGCCGACGTCGATCTCCAGGACCTCGCCGAGGTCCCGGCGGGCGAGCTTCCCTACGGGCGCAAGCGGGCCCTCGAGCTCGCCACCACGCTGGCTCTGGAGCCCGAGGTGCTGCTCCTCGACGAGCCCACCGCCGGGATGGGGCACGAGGACGTGGGGCGCGTCGCCGACCTCATCCGGCGCGTGGCCCGGGGGCGCACGGTGCTCATGGTCGAGCACAACCTCTCGGTGGTGGCCGATCTCTGCGACGTCATCACGGTGCTGGCCCGCGGCTCGGTGCTGGCGGAGGGGAGCTACGCGGCGGTCTCCTCCGACCCGGCGGTGCGCGAGGCCTACATGGGGAGCGCGGCGTGAGCGATCCCTCCGGCGCCCCCGTGCTCCGGGTGCGGGACCTCCACGCCTTCTACGGGGAGTCCCACGTGCTGCACGGCGTGGACCTCGACGTCGCCGAGGGCGAGGTGGTGACGCTGCTCGGGCGCAACGGGTCCGGGCGCACCTCCACGCTCCGCGCCATCCTGGGGCTGGTGGGACGGCGCACCGGCTCCATCCAGGTGCGGGGCCGGGAGACCGTGGGCATGCCCCCGCACCGCATCGCCCGGCTGGGCGTGGGCTACTGCCCGGAGGAGCGCGGCATCTTCGCGAGCCTCACCACCGAGGAGAACCTGCTGCTCCTGCCCACCGTCGGGGACGCCGGCATGTCGGTCCAGGAGATCTACGCGATGTTCCCCAACCTGGAGGAGCGCCGGAAGAGCCCCGGCACGCGCCTCTCCGGCGGGGAGCAGCAGATGCTCGCCATGGCGCGCATCCTCCGCGCCGGGGCGCGCCTGCTCCTGCTCGACGAGATCACCGAGGGGCTGGCGCCGGTCATCGTGCAGGCGCTGGGCCGGGTGGTGCTGGCGCTCCGGGAGCGCGGATACACCATCGTCCTCGTCGAGCAGAACTTCCGCTTCGCCGCCCCGCTGGCGGACCGCCACTACCTCGTCGAGCACGGCCGCATCGCCGACATGATCCCCCAGGCCGCGCTCTCCTCCCGCACCGAGCAGTTGCACCGGTTCCTCGGCGTCTAGCCGGGGGACGCACACGCAGGAAAGGAAGCCACATGAACCGGATCCTCCGCATCTCCCTGGCCGCGCTGGTGGCGCTCGCCGTGACGCCCGCCCGGGCGGCCGACCCCATCTCGGACAACGTGGTGAAGATCGGCGTCCTCACCGACATGACCGGCTTCTACTCCGACCTGGCCGGCGCCGGGTCGGTGCTGGCGGTGAAGATGGCCGTGGACGACTTCGGCGGGAAGGTCGCCGGGAAGCCCATCGAGGTGATCTCCGCCGACCACCAGAACAAGGCCGACATCGCCTCCAACACCGCGCGCAAGTGGTTCGACGAGAACCAGGTCGACGTGGCCGTCGACATGGTGAACAGCGGCACGGCGATGGCGGTCATGCCGGTGGCGGCCGAGAAGAAGCGCATCACGCTCCTCTCCGGGCCGGCCACGACCGCCATCACCGGCGAGAAGTGCACGCCCTACAACATCCACTACACCTACAACAACTGGGCGCTCGCCAACGGCACCGGCCGCGAGGTCGTGAACGCCGGCGGCAAGACCTGGTTCTTCGTCACCGCCGACTACGTCTTCGGCAAGTCGCTCGAGGACGACACCGCGGCGGTGGTGAAGGCCGCCGGCGGCAAGGTGCTCGGCTCGGTCCGCCACCCGCAGAGCTCGTCCGACTTCTCGAGCTACCTGCTCCAGGCGCAGGCGTCCGGCGCCCAGGTCATCGGCATGGCGAACGCCGGCGCCGACACCATCAACACCATCAAGCAGGCCAAGGAGTTCGGGATCACCCCCAAGCAGACGCTGGCCGGCCTCCTCGTCTTCATCTCCGACGTGCACAGCCTCGGGCTCGACATCGCGAAGGGGATGTACCTCACCACCGCCTTCTACTGGGACCTCGACGACCAGACGCGCGCCTGGGCGAAGCGCTTCCAGAACCACCCCGACAACAAGAAGAAGGCCATGCCCACGATGGTGCAGGCCGGCCTCTACTCGGCCGTGACCCACTACCTGAACGCCGTGAAGGCGGTGGGCACCGACGCCGCCGACCCGGTCATCGCGAAGATGAAGGCCACGCCGGTGAACGACTTCTTCGCGCGCGGCGGCGTCATCGGGCCGGACGGCCTCCACCGCCACGACATGTACCTGGCCCAGGTGAAGGCGCCGGCCGACTCGAAGTACCCCTGGGACTACTACAAGATCGTGAAGAAGATCCCGGCCGCCGAGGCGTTCCCCTCGGTCGAGGCCCAGAAGTGCCCGCTCGCCGTGAAGAAGTGAGCTGAGGGGACGGCGGGAGGGGAAGGCACGGGATGCAGGCCTTGTTCGGACAGCTGCTGGTCGGGCTCATCAACGGCTCGTTCTACGCGCTGCTGTCCCTCGGGCTCGCCATCATCTTCGGGCTGCTCAACGTCGTGAACTTCGCCCACGGGGCGCTGTACATGACGGGAGCCTTCGTGGCCTGGATGGGGCTCCAGTACCTGGGGATCCCGTACTGGGCCGCCCTCCTCCTCTCGCCGCTCGCCGTCGGGCTGCTCGGGGCGGTCATCGAGCGCACCATGCTGCGGCGGCTCTACGCGCTCGACCACCTCTACGGGCTGCTCCTCACCTTCGGCCTCACCCTCATCATCGAGGGGCTCTTCCACCACCAGTTCGGCAACTCCGGGAACGGCTACCCGGTCCCGGAGCTGCTGCAGGGTGGGTCGAACCTCGGCTTCATGTTCCTGCCCCGCTACCGGGCCTGGGTCGTGGTGGTCTCGATCGCCGTGTGCATCCTGAGCTGGTTCGTCATCGAGCGCACGCGGCTCGGCGCCTACCTCCGCGCCGGCACCGAGAACCCGCGCCTGCTCCAGGCGTTCGGCGTCAACGTGCCGATGATGCTGACGCTCACCTACGGGTTCGGGGTGGCGCTCGCCGGCTTCGCCGGCGTGATGGCCGCGCCCATCTACCAGGTGAGCCCGGCCATGGGCTCGAACCTCATCATCGTGGTCTTCGCGGTGGTGGTCATCGGCGGCATGGGGTCGATCTTCGGCTCCATCGTCACCGGCCTCGGTCTGGGGCTCGTGGAGGGGCTCACGAAGTACCTGTACCCGCCGGCGGCATCCACCGTGGTCTTCGTCATCATGGCGCTCGTGCTGCTGGTCCGGCCCGCGGGCCTCTTCGGGAGGCAGCGGTGAGCGAGCGCGCCCGGAAGGTCTGGCAGGGGCAGGTGATCTTCGTCGGCTGGGCCACGCTGGTGGCGGCCGGGCTCGCCGCTCCCTTCGTCGTCTACCCGGTCTTCCTCATGAACGTGCTCTGCATGGCGCTCTTCGCCAGCGCGTTCAACCTGCTCCTCGGCTACACCGGCCTCCTCTCCTTCGGCCACGCCGCCTTCCTCGGATCGGCCGGCTACGTGGCCGGCATCGCCGCCAAGGGGTGGGGGCTCGATCCGCTGCTCGCCATCCTGGCGGGCACGGCGGTGGCCACCGCGCTCGGCTTCGTCATCGGCGCCCTCGCCATCCGGCGGTCGGGCATCTACTTCGCGATGATCACGCTCGGCTTCGCCCAGATGGTCTACTTCCTCGCCGTGCAGCTGCCCTTCACCGGGGGCGAGGACGGGCTGCAGGGCATCCCGCGCGGGAAGCTCCTCGGGGTCGTCCCGCTCGAGAACTCCCTCGCGATGTACTACCTGGTCTTCGCCATCTTCCTGCTCGGCTTCGGGCTCGTCCACCGCGCCGTCCACTCCCCCTTCGGCCACGTGCTCCGGTCCATCAAGGACAACGAGGCCCGGGCGCTCTCGCTCGGGTACGACGTGGACCGCTACAAGCTGCTCGCCTTCGTGCTCTCCGCGGGCCTGGCCGGCCTGGCCGGGGCCACCAAGGCGCTGGCGATGCAGTTCGAGACCCTCACCGACGTCCACTGGCACAAGTCGGGCGAGGTCGTGCTCATGACGCTCCTCGGCGGCATGGGGACGGTGCTCGGCCCCTCGGTGGGGGCGCTCATCGTGGTGACGATGGAGAACTACCTCACCGGCTTCGGGGACTGGGTCACGGTGATCATCGGTTGCGTCTTCGTGGTCGGGGTGCTGGCCTTCCGCCGGGGGTTCGTGGGCGAGGCGCTGCACCTGGCCCGGCGCTGGCGCGCGTGATCGCGCCGGAGGTGCGTGGCATGGCGCTGCGGTTCGACGGCAAGGTGGCGGTGGTCACGGGGGCGGCCGGGGGCATCGGCTTCCGCATCTCCGAGCTGCTCGCCGACGCGGGGGCGAAGGTGGCGCTCCTCGATCTCGACGGCGCCGCCGCGCGGGCCGCGGCGGATCGCATCGGCCGCGGGGCCATGGGGGTCGCCGCCGACGTCTCCAGCGAGGACGGCGTGTCCGGTGCGCTCGACGCGGTGCTCGCGGCCCACGGGCGGCTCGACGTGCTCGTCAACAACGCCGGGCTCCAGTTCGTCTCCCCGGTGGAGGACTTCCCGGCGGCGCGCTTCGAGCAGCTCGTGCGGGTCATGCTCTTCGGCCCGTTCTACGCCATCAAGAAGGCCTTCCCGGTGATGAAGGCCCAGCGCTACGGCCGGGTGCTCAACGTGGCCTCCATCAACGGGCTCGTGGGCTTCGCCGGGAAGGCGGCCTACAACAGCGCCAAGCACGGGGTCATCGGGCTCACCCGGGTGACCGCCCTCGAGGGGGCGACGCACGGGATCACCGTGAACGCGCTCGCGCCCGGCTACGTCGACACGCCGCTCGTGCGCAACCAGCTCGCCGACCTGGCGCGCACCCGGAACGTCCCCCTCGAGCGGGTGCTCGAGGACGTCATCTACCCGCTCGTCCCCATGCGCCGCCTCCTCCAGGTGGACGAGGTGGCGGGCTACGCCCTCTACCTCGTCTCCGACGCGGCCGCCGGCATCACCGGCTCGGTCGCGGTGATGGACGGCGGGTACACCGCGCAGTGAGCGGGCCGGATCCCGCGGCGCCGCGGGCGCGCCTGGGCGACCGTTCCCTCTTCCCGCTCCTCGAGGGGCGGGCCTACCTGAACCACGCCGGGGTCTCGCCCCCGTCGGAGCCGGTCCGGCGTGCGGTGGCCGCCGTGGTGGAGGACTACGCCCGTCGCGGGGGAGGGGCCGTCGGCGCGGCGGTCGAGCGGCGGGAGCGGCTCCGGTCCCGGGTGGCCGAGCTCCTCGGCGCAGCCCCGGTCGACGTGGCCCTCACGACCAGCACCACCGCCGGGATCCAGGCCGTGGCCCTCTGCTTCCCCTGGCGTCCCGGCGACCGGGTGCTGCTCGTCGAGGGGGAGTTCCCCGGCAACGTGACGCCCTGGCAGCAGGCCGCGGCGGCGTTCGGCGTCGAGGTGCGCTTCGTCCCGCTCGCGGCCTTCCTCCGCTCGGACGAGGAGGGGCTCGCGCTCGTGGACCGGGAGCTCTCCCGGGGGGTCCGGCTGCTGGCGGTGAGCGCGGTCCAGTTCCGCTCCGGCCTGTGCATGCCGGTCCGGGCGCTCGCCGACCGGTGCGCCGCGGCGGGCGCCGAGCTCTTCGTCGACGCCGTCCAGGCGGCGGGGTGCCTGCCCCTCGACCTCCGGGGCGTGGACTACGTCGCGGCCGGTGCCCACAAGTGGCTCATGGGCGTCCTGGGCGGCGGGTTCCTGTACGTGCGCCCGGGCCGGGCCGGGGCGCTCGTCCCCCGGACGGCGGGCTGGCTCTCCCACGAGGACCCGGTGCGCTTCCTCGTCGAGGGTCCTGGGCTCGTGCGCCACGACCGCCCCGTCCGGCGGACGGCCGACATGGTCGAGGGCGGCGGGATGGCCGAGCCCTCCCTCGCGGGGATGCTGGCCTCCGTCGAGCTGCTCCTCGGGCTGGGCACGTCCGCCGTCCTCGCCCACGTCCAGGGCTACCTCGACCGCCTGGAGCCCGGGCTCGTCGAGCGGGGATTCCGCAGCCTGCGCGCCCCCGAGGAGGAAAGGCGCTCCGGCATCCTCTCCCTCGAGCCGCCCCCGGGCCTGGGCGCCGCCGCGCTGGCACGGGAGCTCCGGGCGCGCGGCGTGGGCTGCTCCACGCCCGACGGGGCCCTCCGCTTCTCTCCCCACTGGCCGAACGCGACCGACGAGATCCCGGACGTGCTCGAGGCGGTGGACGGGGCGCTCCGGGCGGCCGGCCCGCGCTGACTAGCTCGGCGGGCTGCGGCTGGGCGTCAGCCAGACCTCGCCGCCCAGGCGGAACATGGCGGCGGGCAGCCCGAGCTCCGAGGGGTCGGCGGAGAGGAAGGCGGCCATGGCCATGGCGGCGTGGTCGCGCCGGAGCGGCTCGTCGGGGATGGGACCGATCTCGCGCCGGGCCTGGAAGACGGCGTCCACCAGCTCCTTCACCGTGGGTCGAACGGGCAGCGCGGCGCGGACCCGGTGGAGGTAGCGGTCGACGGGCTCGGCCAGGCCGAAGGCGAACGTGACGACGGTGTCGATGGCGCTGTCGACCTCGCGCTCGCTCTGGAACCGGAGGGTGGCGGCGTCGACGGAGATGGTGCGCGTCTCGCTCTGCATGGCCCATGATTGCTGCCTCTCCGTGCGATCCGCCAGTACCGCGCCGCCGTGACGGGTGCGTTCTCCACCCGCACCTACATCGACTCACGGTCAAATGGGTGAGGCCGTCGGTTCACTCTGGGATGATATCGGGGGGCGGGAGCCGGGCGGGCCGCGCGGCCGGCGTCGCCTCCCGCGGTGCGGTCCCCGGGGGCGGTGACGCCGGCGGGGGAGGGGTGGTACGATCGCGGGTGCGTGCATGTAGGACTCGTGCTCACCGGCGGCGGAGCCAGGGCGGCGTACCAGGCGGGGGCGATCCTGGCGCTGGGCGAGATCCTGCCGCCCACCGCCATGCCCTTCCAGAGCCTCTGCGGCGTCTCCGCCGGGGGCCTGAACGCCGTCTTCCTGGGCGCGTGGCGCGGCGGGCTGGAGGAGGCAGGGCACCGCCTCCGCGAGCTCTGGCTGGAGCTCTCCCCGGAGCGGGTCTTCCGCACCGACGGCGCCCGGATGATCGGCATCGGCACCCGGTGGATGCGGGACCTCTCCGCCGGCGGGCTGTTCGAGCGCAGCCGCATCAACTACCTGCTCGACGCCAGCCCGCTGCGGGACTTCCTCCGGGAGCGGCTGGCGCTCGGCGAGCTCCGGCGCAACATCGCCTCCGGCGCGCTGCGCGGGTTCGCGGTCACGGCCACGAGCTACGCGACGAACACCGCCGTCACCTTCTTCGACGGGGCCCCCGACATCGATCCCTGGGTGCGGGCCACGCGGGTGGGGGTGCGGACGCAGATCCGGCTCGATCACGTCATGGCGTCGGCCTCCATCCCCATCTTCTTCCCGCCGGTGCGGATCCAGGGCGCCTGGTACGGGGACGGCAGCGTCCGGATGACCGCGCCGCTCTCCCCGGCCATCCACATGGGCGCCGACCGGCTCCTCGTGGTGGGCGTGCGCCGGTGGCGAGCCCCCGCCGAGCTCCAGCCGGTGCGCCACCCGGCCCGGCGCGAGGAGCTCGCCCCCGGCCAGATCGCCGGCACCCTGCTGAACGCCGTCTTCCTGGAGACCATCGAGGCCGACGTGGAGCGGCTCGAGATGGTGAACCGGATCGTGTCCCGGCTGCCGCCCGAGACGGCCCGGGCCGAGGGGCTGCGGGCGATCCCCACGCTCGTGCTCCGCCCGTCCCGCGACCTGGGGCTGCTCGCGGCCGACCAGTACCGCCGCTTCCCCCGGTTCCTCCGCTACCTCCTCTCCGGGATCGGCGCCCGGGCCGAGACCGGCTCCGACCTGCTCAGCTACCTGGCCTTCGAGCCGGTCTACGTGGGACGGCTCCTCGAGCTCGGCTACGAGGACACCCTGGCCCGGCGCGCCGAGGTCCAGGACTTCCTCGGCGACGCGCGGCGCGAGACCGTGTCGCTGCGGGCTTGAGACCCGGAGCCTCGGCCGTTAGGGGTCATCCATGGCCAAGGTGAAGCAGATCTCCGCGTGGGTCGAGAACCGCCCCGGCACGCTCGGCGCCGTCGCCGACGCGCTGGGCGCGAAGAAGGTGGACATCCGGGCCTTCCTGGCCGCGAGCATGGACGGGAAGGGCTTCGTCCGGGTCGTGGTCGATCGCCCGGCCGTGGCCCGCAAGGTGTTCGAGGCCCAGGGGTGGAAGACCACCGTCGACGAGCTCCTCGAGGTGCGCATCCCGGACCGCCCGGGCGCGCTCGCCCGGGTGGCCGACACCCTCGGGGCGGCCGGCATCAACATCCACTACGGCTACGTGGGCACCGCCCGCAGCGCCAGCCAGGTCAGCCTGTTCCTGGCGGTGGACAGCCCGGCGGCTGCGGCCCGGGCCCTCCGCAAGCGCTAGGGGGCGCGTGCCTCAGCCGCGGGGGGGCGGCGCCTTCACCGCGGAGGCGAGCTCGTGCGCCAGGTCGCCGACGAGCGCGCTCGCCGCGGCGAC
>DAOMFN010000013.1:0-14180 GCA_035429785.1 Anaeromyxobacteraceae bacterium | reverse complement strand
GTGCCCTCCCGGGGCGCGCCGCGGCACCGGACGCGGCGGTGGGCGGCTCCGCGTCGTCCACCCCGGCGACCTCCTGCCAGCGCAGGACCACGTCGTCGGCGTCCAGCCCCACCGCGGCGGCGTAGCTCCGCAGGTAGCCGACGAGGTATCCCCGGGGCGGCATCCGCTCCGGGTCTCCCTCCTCGATGGCCTCGATGACCGAGGCGGCGAGGCGCGTGACCCGGGCCACGTCGTCGAGGGCGAGGCCGCGCAGCTCCCGCTCGCGCAGCAGGTACCGTCCGAAGGCGCGGATCGCCTCCGCGCGGGGCCCCACCTCCGGCTCGGGTGGGACCGGCGTCACCTCAGCTGCTCGCCGCTCTTCCTGCAGTCGTCCGCCAGCGGCGACCCGTCCGCCAGCTCGGCGCAGCGCAGGAAGGCGTCCCGGGCCCGGGCGCCCTGGCCGGAGCGGAGGAGCGCCGAGCCCAGGAGCTGCCACGCGTCGGCGACCTTGTCGCAGTTGCGGGTGTACTGCTCGAACGACGAGGCGGCGTCCTTCGCCTGCCCGTCGGCCAGCTGCAGGCGACCGAGCTCCCGCCAGCCCTGGCAGTACTTCGGCGCGAAGTTGAGGCAGGCCTTCATCTCCGCGAGCCCCTCGTCCTTGCGCCCCAGCCGCCACAGGGCCTGCCCCTTGTTGCAGCGGGCCACCCAGGGCTCGCGGTAGAGCATGATGCTCGCGGCGGTGTCGAACTCCTTCACCGCCTCCTCGAGCCGTCCCGTCCGGGCGAGCAGCTGCCCCAGGTTGTTGTGGGCCTCCGCGAGCGTGGGCTTGAGCAGGATGGCCTTGCGGTACTCCGCCTCGGCCTCGTCGAGCTTCCCGAAGCCGAGCTCGAGGACCACGCCGCGCCCGAGGTGGGCCTCGGCGAGGTCGGGGTCGTAGCGAAGCGCCTCGTCGTAGGAGTTGAGCGCGTCCTGGGCCCGGCCGTTGCGGACGGCCTCGGCGCCGAGGTCGGCGTGCACCACCGCGGCCTCCTTGTCCTTCGAGCTCGCGCCGTGGGCGCAGGCGGTGGCGGCGAGCAGGAGGGCGGCGACGGCGGCGGTGGGCGTGCGCATGGGTCAGACGCTGGCGAGGAGGCGCGCGATGCGCTCGGCCGGCCGGACCTCGGCAGGACCGGCGGTCCCGGCCCTCGGCTCCTGGAACGCCGGCACGCGCTTCATCGTCTCCTGCTGCTGGGCCGCGGCCAGGTTCCGGAAGTTCAGGTTGTCGAGCATGAAGCCCATCGACTCGAGGAAGTGGAGCCCCTCGATCTCGACCGTCCGGTATTCGTCCACCGAGAGCTCGCGCCGGCCGTGGACGTAGACCACGTTCTCCCCGGTCTTGGGGAGGAAGAGCGAGACGAAGATCGAGAAGCTGCCGTTCGCGTTGCGCAGCCCGCAGAGGAACCCCTGGACGCCCTGGGGTTCCTTGCCCGGGATCGACACCTGGGGCTGGTTGATCGACTCCACGAGCGCCACCACCTGGTCGGCGGTGGCCGGGATGTAGCGGACGCTCGGATCGGGCTCGAACACGGTTTCCCCCGTAGCTAGCGCCCCATTCGCCCGGCCGTCAAGTTCCGCCGGCCCCGGACCTAGACGCCGCGCGCGTCGGCTCCCCAGACGATCTTGTGGATCTGGAGGTTGAGCCGCGCCTCGAGGCCGCTCTCCAGGATCCAGCGGGCGAGGTCCCTCGGCTCGACCCGGCCGAGCACCGGCCCCACGAGGACCGCCACCCTGCCCTCGAGGCGGTGGCGGCGCACCACCTCGAGCGACCAGCGGAAGTCGGCCTCCGACGAGACCACGAACTTCACCTCGTCGTGGGGGCGCAGGCGGTCGAGCCAGGCGAGGTCGGTGGCCGGCTCGCCCGACTCCGGCGTCTTCACGTCGGCGATGCGGACCACCGCCCCGGGAAGGCCGTCCATGGGCAGCTGGCCGTGGGTCTCCACCGCGACCTCGTAGCCGCGGTCGAGGAGTTCCTGGGCCAGGGCCGGGAGCTCCCGCTGGAGGAGCGGCTCGCCGCCGGTGAGCAGGACGAAGCGGGCGGGGTGGCGCGCCACCTCGGCGAGGATCGCGGCGCGGTCCATCTCCCGCCCGCCGTGGAAGGCGTAGGCGGTGTCGCAGTAGTTGCAGCGCAGGTCGCAGCCGGTGAAGCGCACGAAGACGCAGGGGCGCCCCGCGCGCGTGCCCTCCCCCTGGATGCTGAAGAAGATCTCGGTGACCCGCACGGTCCCGGATCCTACTCCTTCCGCGCGCGCTGCTGCGCGATCACCTCGAGGCGGTCGGCGATCTGGTCGACCCGCTTCCGGAGCGCCTCCACCTCGTCGCGGGTGGGGATCCGGAACTGGGCCGCCGCGCGGCGGACGCCGTCGTCGATGGCCCGCTCGACCTCGCGCCGCTGCTGGGTGAGGCGCTCGCCGAACTCGCGCGCGTGGTGCTTCACGTCCTCGGGCGTGAGGCCGGCGGCGTCGGCCAGGCGGGCGAGCACCTTCTCGGCCTCGGCCTCGGCCGCGTTCAGTCCCACGAGCGCCTGGGACCAGGCTTCCTTGAACTTGGTCTGGAGGTCGGGCATGGCAGGCTCCTCCGTGGATCAGGCCTGGCCGACGGCCGGCCGGCGCGCCGCGCGCGAGGCCTTCCGCTTCTTCTCGTCGAGCCGCTTCAGGATCTTGTTGATCTCGCGGGAGAGCTCGGCCACCTCCTCGCGGCTGGCCACGCCGAGGAAGCGGAGCGCGGACACCTGGAGGTTCTCCAGCCGCTCGGCGGCCTCGACCCGGAAGCCCTGGGCCCGGTCCTTCCACTCCTCGGCCCGCTCCCGGCCCACCTCGCGGATGTGCTCGAGCCGCTCCTTCACCTCGGCCCAGTCCTTCCCCGAGACCTTCTGGATCCGGGCGGACAGGTCCTGGACGAGCTTCTGTGCCTCGGCCTCGAGAACCTCGAGCCGGGCCTGGGCGACCTCGACGGACTCGCGGAGGAAGCCCTCCACCTTCGCGGACTTGGGATTGCGGCTCTTCTGCGCCTCGGCCATGTGGTCTTCCTCCGTGGGGTGGGACCCGCTCACCGGGGTCCAGGTCACGGGAGGGATGTAACGCATCGCGTCATCCACGTCAACACCCCCTCCTTAGAGGGATGCGCGAACGTGCGCGCGGAGCCCGCTCAGCCGGCGGGCTTCTCGGTGCCCACGGCCTCCGACGGGCTCGCGAAGCCGTCCCCGTGGAGCAGCTCCGGAAGCTCCTCGAGGATCCGGCGCGGAAGCGCGGGACCGCCGTAGATGAGACCCGTGTAGACCTGCACGAGCGACGCCCCCGCCCGGATGCGGGCGTAGGCGCCGGCGGCGTCCATGATCCCCCCCACGCCGACGACCGGGATGCGCCCCGCCGCCCGGGCGTATGCCCGCCGCAGGGCCGCGAGGGACAGCGGCGCGAGGGGGGCCCCGGAGAGTCCCCCCGCCTCCGCGGACCGGGGATGGTCCGCCGTCGCGCCCGGGCGCTGGATGGTCGTGTTCGTGGCGATGACTCCCGACGCCCCGCAGCCCACCGCGACGTCCACGGCCTCGTCGAGCGCCTCGGGCGTGAGGTCGGGCGCGAGCTTCACGAGGAGCGGCTTGCCGAGCGGGCGCGTCCGGTCCACGCACGCGCCGAGGAGCCGCTCGAGGGGCCCGCGCTCCTGGAGCGCCCGCAGCCCCGGCGTGTTGGGAGACGAGAGGTTCACGACGAGGTAGTCGGCCCAGGGGTGGAGCGCGTCGATGGCGGCGAGGTAGTCGTCGGCGGCCCGCTCGTTGGGGGTGTCCTTGTTCTTCCCGACGTTCACCCCCACCACGCCCCGTCCCTCGCGCGGCAGGCGGGCGAGCCGGGCGCCACAGGCCTCGACCCCCTCGTTGTTGAAGCCCATCCGGTTGATGAGGGCCCGGTGCTCGGGCAACCGGAACAGGCGGGGGCGCGGGTTCCCGGCCTGCGGGCGGGGCGTGATGGTCCCCACCTCGACGTGCCCGAACCCGAGCGCGTGGAGGCCGCGCACCAGCACCTCCCCCTTGTCGAAGCCCGCCGCCATGCCGAGGGGGCTGTCGAAGTCGAGCCCCAGGCAGCGGACCCGCAGGGAGGGGTCGGGGCGAGGCCGGACGGCGTTGCCCGAGGCACCCAGGGCGCGCAGCGCGGAGGCGGCGAGCGCGTGGGCCCGCTCGGGCTCGAGCCGGAACAGCAGTCTCTTGGCGGATTCCCAGGCCATGGGGTCAGGGCGCGGGGTCGCCGAGGTGGCGCCTGAAGAAGGCCATCGTCGCCTCCTCCAGCCGCTCGGCCGTCGAGGGATCGGCCGGGAGGTGGGTCACGTTGGCGAGCGGCACGAAGGTGGCCGGGTCTCCGGCGCGGAAGAGCGCGTCGGCGAGCTTCAGCGAGTGGAGCAGGTACACGTTGTCGTCGGCGGTCCCGTGCACGAGGAGCAGCGGGGCGTGTCCCTTCCCGGCCGAGCCGAGCGGCGAGCTCCGCTCGTAGGCCTTCGGGTCCTCGCCGGGGAGCCCCAGGTAGCGCTCCGTGTAGAAGGTGTCGTAGTCGCGCCAGTCGACGACCGGCGCCCCGGCCACCGCGGCGCGGTACACGTCGGGGCGGCGCAGGGCCGCCAGCGCCGACATCGTGCCGCCGAACGACCAGCCGGTGATCCCCACCCGCCCGAGGTCCATCTCCGGCACCTCGGCCGCCAGCGCCCGCAGCCCCTCCACCTGGTCCTCGAGCGCCGGGCCGGCCAGGTCGCCCCGCACCGCGCGCTCGAAGTCGCGCCCCATGCGTGCGGTCTCCCCGCGGTTCACGATCTTCACCACGAGGAAACCCTGGTCGGCGCGCCACTGCGTGACCGGCGAGCCGCCGTGCAGGCGCAGCGACGAGAAGTGGGTAGGCCCTCCGTAGACCTCGACGATCACCGGGTACTTCCGGCCGGGCTGGAAGTCCCGCGGCTTCACGAGCGAGGTCCACAGGCCGCGCTTGCCCACCTGCCGGACCTCCGGGCGCGGGCGGAAGGGCGGCTCGACCGCCACCGACGGGATGACCGCGCGCTCCCGGCCGTCCGGCCCGACGACCGCGGTCCGGGACCCCTCCCCGGGGCGGGACGACGAGACCACGAGGGCCTTGCCCCCGTCCCAGAGGCGCGCCGCCAGGCTCGTGGGCGGCCCGGGGAGGACGAGCTCCACCGGCTCCTTGCCCGGCCGGGCGCGGAAGAGCCGGTCGCGCGAGGCGTCGCCGCCGGTGCCCACGAAGAAGACCTCCCCGTCCGCAGAGACGCCGGCGAGCGCGGTGAACCCGCTCGCGAGCGGCGCCACCGACGCCAGCCGGCTGCCGTCCGGGGCCCGGGCCTCCAACTCGGCGCCCCCGTTCCGCTCGGTGAACCAGAGGAAGCCCGCCCCGCCGGGCAGCGCCCGCAGCGCGGCGTCGTGCAGGTTGAGCCACACCGGGTCCTTCTCGACGAGGAGGACCTCCGTCCTCCCGGTGGCCGGGTCGACCCGCAGCACCGCCTGCTCGGTCTGGTGGCGGTTCATGACCAGCGCGAGCAGCGGCGCGCCCTCGTCCCAGCGGACCCGCGCGAGGTACGGCCAGCGATCCCGGTCCCACTCCACCCAGGTCGTGGCCCCGCCCGCCGCCGGCACCACGCCCAGCCGGACCTTCGTGTTCTCGCGTCCCGCACGCGGGTAGGCGAACCGCACCGGGGTCCGCTCCGGCCGTGCCGGGTCCTGGATCGAGAGCTTCTCGACGCCGGCGTCGTCGGCCTCCTCGAAGGCCAGGAAGCGCGAGTCGGGAGACCACCAGAATCCCTCGCTGCGCCCCATCTCCTCCTGGGCCACGAACTCGGCGAGCCCGTGGGTCTTCCACTCCGACGCTCCGGTGGTCAGCGCGCGCGGCGCCTTCCCGCCGAGCTCGAGGACGTGGAGCTCCCCTCCGGCGACGAAGGCCAGCATGCGCCCGTCGGGCGAGAGGCGCGGGTCGAGCGCGCCCTGCGGCAGCGGCAGCCGCTTGCGATCGCCGCTCTTCCGGTCCACGGCGTAGGCCCGCCCCCCCACGGAGGCGACGAGGGTCCGCCCGTCCCTCGACATCTCGACGTGGGTGATTCCCCGGGCGGTGATCCGCTGCCGCTCCAGCCGGGCCTTCTCGGCGTCGGTGAGCTCGGCGGGCTCGGAGGCCAGCAGCGCCTCGGCGGTGAGCAGCTCGCGGGTCGCGCCGGTGGCCACGTCGGTGGCGAAGAGCGACTGGACGCCGGAGCGGGGACCGGAGCGCAGGAAGATCGCCTCGGCGCCGCCCGGCGCCACCGCCACCCGGGACGGGGTCCCGGAGCGGTAGCCGCGGGTCTCGGCGAGCTCCCGGAGGAACGACGGGGCGGCGGGAGCCTGCGCGGGGGGCGGCGACTGCGCGGCGGCGAGGAGTGCGAGCCCGAGGAGCGACGCGTTCGTCATGCCGGGTTCCTACCACGGCCGGCCGCCGGGGCTCCACGCTCGGTTCACCCCGGCGCCCTCACAGCTCCTTGTCCATCACCAGCGCGTCCTCGCCGTCCTCGGCGTAGTACCGCGGGCGGACCCCGACCTCCCGGTAGCCCAGCGACCGGTAGAGGGCGATGGCCGGCGCGTTCGATCGCCGGACCTCCAGCATGGACACCCGCGCCCCCTGCGCCCTCCCCTGCCCCTCCAACTTCCCGAGAACGGCCCGCGCCACCCCCAGGCGGCGGGCCTCCGGGGCGGTGGCGACGTTGAGCACGTGGAGCTCGTCGTGCACCAGCCAGACGATGGCGAATCCCAGGATCGGGCCGCCCTCGCCGGCGGTCGCGAGGAGGACGGTGGAGAAGTCGTGCCCGAGCTCGCGCCGGACGAGCTCCTCCGACCAGGGATGGGAGAAGGCCGCCCGCTCGATCTCCATCACCCGCGGCAGGTCGGCCTCGCGCATCCTGCGGAAGGCGAGCGCGGCGCCGGGCGCGACGGTGGTCACCGCTTCGCGCCCAGGTCCACGAGGATGCGGATGTCGGCCCGGGCGCGCAGCTCGGAGAGGAGGTCGCGGGTCTCCGCGTCGGCCCGCGCGGTCGCCAGCCGGGCGGCGATCTCGTCCGATACCTCGTCGAGCGAGCGCCCCGCCACCGCGCCGGGGTTCGCGCGGTACCAGGCCTCGATCTCCTTCGGGGAGGCGCGCAGCCGGCCGAGCCGCGACTCGAGGTAGCGCCGCACCCGGAGCGTCCTCCGCAGGATGACGGAGAGGTCCTCCTCGGTGGCGTCGATGGCGAGGAGGAACGCCTGGAAGTCGCCGGGGCGCCGGAACTCCTTCCTGAAGCGGGCCAGCTCCGTCTGGACGGCCGCCGCGTCGACCTCGAACACCTGGAGCCGGACGGCCTCCTCGTGGAGCAGCAGCTGGTCCACGTACCAGTCGAGCGAGGCGCGCAGGACGGCGCCGTCGAGCGGCGCGAAGGCGGCCTCGGTGCCGCCGCGGGAGACGAGCGCGATGCGCCCCTCCTCCGCGACCGTGGAGAGGGTGATCACCCGGGCCTCGCCGGCGCGGGTCCCGACCACCGCCACGACCTCGTCGACGACCGTCCCCCCGGGGGGCGGCGGCGGCGGGACCGGCGCGGGAGCCCCGGCCGGGGCCAGGGAGAGCGCTGCCGCGAGCGCGCTGAGCACGAGGCCCGTCACGGGGCCGGATTCTAGTCTCCCCGCCCCGTCCGGGCGACAACCAACGTTGACGACGGGCCCGGGCGCATTAGCTTTTTCAGGTGCCCGAGAGAGACCTCTACGACGTCCTCGGCGTGAGCCGGGGCGCCTCCACCGACGAGATCCGGAAGGCCTACCGGAAGCTCGCGAAGAAGTACCACCCGGACATGAACCCGGGGGACAAGAAGGCGGAGGAGAAGTTCAAGGAGATCACGGCCGCCCACGAGGTCCTCTCCGACGAGAAGAAGCGGAAGCTCTACGACGAGTTCGGCCCCGACGCGCTGCGCACCGGCTTCGACGAGAAGGCCGCCGAGCAGTACCGGCAGTGGCGGCAGCACGGGGGACGCCCGGGGCAGGAGGTCCCGTTCGACTTCGGCGACTACGCCACCGTCAACGTCGGCGGCGTGGGCGACTTCGACTTCGGCTCCATCTTCGGCGACCTCTTCGGCGGGGGCCGCCGGGGACGCCACCGCGGCCCGCCCCGCCCCGCGGCCGGCCACGACGCCGAGGCGGAGCTCCAGGTCGACCTCCGCGACGCCGTCCTGGGCGCCGAGCGCGACCTCCACGTCGACGGCCGGACGCTCCGGGTGAAGATCCCGGCCGGCGTGGCGGACGGATCGCGCATCCGCCTCTCCGGGCAGGGGGGCGAGGGGGCGAACGGCGGGCCCGCCGGAGACCTCTACCTCGTGGTCCGCCTCCGCGAGCACCCCGGCGTCCGCCGGGAGGGGCGCGACCTCTACCTCGACCTTCCCCTCACCGTCCCGGAGGCGGCCGCCGGCGCCGAGGTCGTGCTTCCCACCTTCGAGGGCCAGGTGAGGCTCACGATCCCCCCGGGCACCCAGTCCGGGCGGCAGCTGCGGCTGCGGGGCAAGGGGCTCCCCGACCTGAAGGGCGGTCCCCGCGGCGACCTGTACGCCGTGGCCAAGATTGTCCTCCCGGAGGAGAGCGACGCGCTCCGCGAGGCCGTGAAGCCGCTCCAGGGGCTCTACACCACCGATCCGCGCGCCGGCCTCTCGTTGTAGTAGAAGGGCGCCATGGGAATCCTCGACCTCTTCGGCAGCCGCGAGTCGCGCGAGCAGGCCGGCCTGAAGAAGCTGGGCCAGAAGATCACGCAGAAGTGGGGCCCGGCCGAGAACCGGCAGAAGGCCATCGAGCAGCTGGGCGAGCTGGGCACCGAGGCGGCGCTGAAGACCCTCTGCCTGCGGTTCACCATCCGCGCCGAGGTGGGCATCCAGGACGACGAGGAGAAGGAGCAGACCCGGGCCATCCTGGTCGCCGCCGGCCCGCGTGCCCTGGGCCCGGTCCGCGAGTTCCTCGCCGAGCAGGAGTCGGGCGTGGCCTGGGGCCTGCGGGTGCTCGCCTCCCTCGCCCCGGCCCCGGAGGTGCTCGGGACGGTGCTCTCCCTCCTCCAGAAGCTCGGCCAGGAGTACTCCCGCGACCCGGAGAAGAAGCTCGTGCTGCTCTCCTGGCTGCGCGAGCACCCCGACCTCGCGACCCTGGAGCCCGCCTCCGGCCCGTCGCTGGAGGCGGCGGTCTTCCCGCTCCTCGAGGACTTCGTCGACGACGTCCGCATCGGCGCCGTCCGGGCCCTCACCGTGGCCCCTCCCACCGACGCCTCCCGCGAGGCGCTCATCGCGCTCCTCCTGCGCGACCGGGACAACGCGCGGGTCCGCGGCGAGGTCCTCCAGGCCCTGCACGACCGGGGCGCCGACGTGAAGGGGCACCGCCCGGACGTCGAGGCACTGCTCGTCGAGCCCTGGTTCCTCGACCGGGAGGGGCGCGTGAAGCGCCGGGGCGAGTAGGCCCGCGCACACCGGACCGCCCTTGGCCGACAACGAACCCCAGAAGCCCCCGGCGCCCCGCGACCCCCGCCGCCGGAGGCTCCTCTTCGACCGCTGGTTCGACCCCATCCACCTGCCGGAGGGGCTCGAGGAGCAGATGTCGGCGCTCGCGGCCCGCGGGAGCGTGGTCTTCGTGGCCCGCTCCTCCGGGCTCATCAACTACCTGTACGTGAACTGGCTGGTCCGGCGCCTCGGGCTGCCCCCGCTGCGGGTCGCGGTGAACTTCGTCGGGCTCTTCGGCTGGCTCTCGGCGGTCTGGCGCAGCACCCGGGCCCTCCTCGAGGCGGCGTCGCGGGGCAACTCCACGGCGGTCGTGTTCCTGAACTCCCACGAGGCGAGCTCCCCTCCCTTCGAGGCGCTCGTGGAGCTGCAGCGGAAGCAGGAGCGGCCGATCTTCCTCGTGCCGCTCATCCTCGTCTGGAGCCGGCGCGCCCACCGGGTCGTCCCGCCCATCTGGGAGCTCGTCTGGGGGTCGCCCGACTCCCCCGTCGCCCTCACGGCCGCGGTGGCCTTCCTCCGCAACTACAAGCGCGCCTACCTCCGGGTCGGCCGCCCCCTCGACCTCGCCGCCTTCGTGGCCGAGCGACCGGGCGAGACCGACGGCCTCGTGGCCCGGAAGGCGCGCGGCACCATCCACCACCACCTCGCCCGCGAGCTCCGCGCGGCGGTGGGCCCCCCGCTGCGCACGCCCACCCGCGTGGAGGAGAAGGTCATGCGCGACCGGCACCTCCGCGAGGTGCTGGACCACGTGGCGCGGCAGAAGGGGCGCTCCGCCGGGTCGGTGAGCCGGGAGGCGCGCCGCGACCTGCGCGAGATCGCCAGCCGCTACTCCCCCCTCTTCATCGACATGATCCGCCCGCTCTTCCGGTGGATCTTCCAGACGATGTACGACCGGGTGGAGATCGACGAGAAGGGGCTCGCCGAGATCCGGCGGCTCGCCGCCGAGAAGCCGCTCGTCCTCACGCCCAGCCACAAGAGCCACGTCGACTACATGCTGCTCTCCTGGGCCTTCTACGAGCACGGGCTCATCCCGCCGCAGATCGCGGCCGGCATCAACCTCGCCTTCTGGCCCTTCGGCTCCATCGCCCGCCGCGCCGGCGCCTTCTTCATCCGGCGCACCTTCAAGGGCGACAAGATCTACAGCGCCACGCTGCGCGCCTACGTGAAGTACCTGCTCCGCGAGCGCTTCACCCAGGAGTTCTTCCCCGAGGGCGGGCGCTCCCGCACCGGCAAGCTCCTCTTCCCGAAGACCGGGCTCCTCTCCATGGAGGTGGACGCCTGGGCCGACGGCGCCGCCGACGACGTCCTCTTCGTGCCCATCGCGGTGGACTACGAGCGGCTCGTGGAGGGCGCCTCCTACGCGCACGAGCTCGCCGGCGGGGAGAAGAAGAAGGAGTCCTTCGGGGCCTTGCTGCAGACGCCCCGGGCCCTGCTCCGGCGCTACGGGCGCATCTACCTCCAGTTCGGGACGCCGGTCTCCCTCCGCGAGCTCGCCGCGCGCGAGCCCGGCGCCGGGACGCCCTCCCTCACCCTGGACGGCGACGACCGGGCCGCGGACGAGCGCCGCGCGCTGGTCCAGCACCTCGCCAACCGGATCATGTGGGGCATCGCCGAGGTCGTCACGGTCACGCCGGTGAGCCTGGTCGCGGCGGCGCTCCTCTCCCACGTGCGTCGCGGGCTCTCCGCCGAGGAGGTGGGCGAGCGGGTCGAGCTGCTCCGGACCATCGCCGTGTCCGAGGGCGCGCGCATCGCGTCGGGGCTCGCCGACGCGCCGAGCAACCCGCTCGCTCCCGGCCCCATCCACGACGCCATCGCCACCTTCGCCTCGAGCAACGTGATCGAGGTGCAGGAGGCGGGCGGGCAGGTCATCTACCAGGTGCCGGACGCGAAGCGCACGTACCTCGACTTCCACCGCAACGCCATCCTGAACCGCTACGTCGGGCTCTCCCTCGTCGCGCTGTCGGTGCGGGCGCGCGGCGCCGGCGCCGCGCTCGGCGACGTCCGGGAGGACGTCCGCTTCCTCTCCCGCCTCTTCCGGCTCGAGTTCATGTACCCGGTGGGCTCGACCTTCGAGGTCGTCTTCCAGACCCGGCTCGACCAGCTCGTGGGTCTCGGCGCGGTGGCGCGGGACGGCGAGCGGGTGGGTCCGGGGCCGGCGCGCTCCCGCCTCGACTTCCTCGCCGACCTCACCCGCCCGTACCTCGAGGCCTACCGCATCGCCGTCGAGACCGTCCGCACCACCGGGCTCGCCGGCGGTTCGGCCGACCGCAAGGCCCTCGTCAAGCAGGCGCTGGAGCGCGGACGGGCGGGATTCCTCTCCGGCCGGGTGCTGATGCGCGAGTCAATCTCGAAGGCAACCCTGGAGAACGCCATGGAATGGCTGGGGAGCCAGGGGGCCTTCGAGGGAACCGAGGACGGCCGCCGCGTCGTGACCTCCTCCTGGCAGGACGCCGCCTCGACGCACCTCGTCGAACGCATCGGGCCGTTCCTCTCGGCTTGACGGCGGTCAGACGCGACCGCGTTCCGCTTTCAAAGCGGATCCCGTTCGGGCTATCCTGCCGCACCCCGCCCTGCCCCTCCGCATTTCCCCGGGGCAGGGGCACGACGTACGCCAACGCACGCCAACGGACCCGCGGGTCCGCGAGGAGAAACTCACGATGGGTGATCGCATCCTTCACAAGGGCCTGAAGAGCAAGGTGATGTCCGCCGACGCGGCCGCAGCGCTGATCCCGAACGGCGCCGTGGTCGGCATGTCGGGCTTCACCGGCGCCGGCTATCCCAAGGCCGTCCCGGTCGCGCTCGCGAAGCGCGCGGTCGAGGAGAAGCTCAAGGGCAAGCCCCTCAAGCTCGACGTCCTCACCGGCGCCTCCACCGGCCCGGAGCAGGACTCGATGATGAGCTTCGTCGAGTCGCAGCGCTTCCGCTTCCCCTACCAGGGCGACGCGATCACCCGCGAGAAGATCAACGCGGGCATCATCGAGTACCAGGACATGCACCTCTCCCACGCCGGGACGCTCGTGCGCTACGGGTACTACGGCAAGGGCAAGAACCACATCGACTTCGCCGTCATCGAGGTCACCCGCATCAACGCCGACGGCACGCTCGTGCCCTCCTCCTCCTGCGGCGCCAACAACGTCTACTTCGAGATGGCCGACAAGATCATCCTCGAGGTGAACGAGTGGCAGGACGAGCGGCTCGAGGGGATGCACGACATCATCTCGGTCCCGGGCGAGCACGGCTCCCGCCAGCCCCTTCCCATCCTGAAGGCCGACGACCGCAAAGGCTCGCAGCTCTGGCACATCGACCTGAACAAGGTCGTCGCGGTGGTCGAGACCAACACCGCCGACCGCAACGCCCCCTTCAAGGCCCCCGAGGAGATCCACAAGAAGATCGCCCAGCACATCCTCGACTTCTTCGACGGCGAGGTGAAGGCGGGCCGGCTCTCCAAGCACCTGAACCCGCTGCAGTCGGGCGTGGGCAACATCGCGAACGCGGTGCTCGTCGGCCTGAACGAGGGGCCGTTCGAGAACATGATCTCCTACACCGAGGTGATCCAGGACGGCATGCTCGACATGCTCGACTCCGGGAAGCTCACCGCGGCGTCGGCGACGGCGTTCTCGGTCTCCCCCGAGGGGCAGGTCCGGTTCAACAAGAACATCGACCGGTACCGCAAGCAGATCATCCTGCGCCCGCAGGAGATCTCGAACCACCCCGAGATCATCCGCCGCCTCGGCTGCATCGCCATGAACGGGTTCGTCGAGGCCGACATCTACGGCCACGTGAACTCGACGCACATCGCCGGCAAGGGCATCGAGAACGGCATCGGCGGGTCGGGTGACTTCGCCCGCAACTCGGCCTACACGATCTTCATGTCCCCGGCGACCGCCAAGGACGGGAAGATCTCCGCCATCGTCCCCTTCGCCTCGCACATCGACCACACCGAGCACGAGGTGAACGGCATCGTCACCGAGTTCGGCTTCGCCGACCTCCGCGGCAAGAGCCCGAAGGAGAAGGCCAAGGAAGTGATCGAGAAGTGCGCCGCCCCGGAGTACCGCCCCATCCTCTGGGACTACGTGAAGCGCGCCATGAAGAACCCGTCGGCGGGCCTCCACTCGCCGCACATGTTCTCCGAGGCGTTCTCGTTCCACACCCGGTACCTCCAGACCGGCGACATGCGCCCGAAGAAGTAGCCTCACGGGCCGAAGCGCAGTTCCGAGCGGCCGCTCCGGGAGACCGGGGCGGCCGTTTCCTTTCCGGGGGCGGTGGTAGAGTCGCGGGCCATGCCCTCCGCGCCCCTCGACCTCGACCTCGCGCTCGCCACCGCCCGCCGCGCCGTGGAGGCGGCGTCCGCCGCCAGCATGGCCCACTTCCGGCGCGGGGTGCGCGTGGAGGTGAAGCCCGACCGCACGCCGGTCACCGCCGCCGACCGGGACGCCGAGGCGGCCGTCGTGGCGACCCTCCGCGCCGCCTTCCCCGGCCACGCCATCCTGGGCGAGGAGTCGGGGGCGCACGCGGGCGCCGCCGCCACCCGCTGGATCGTGGACCCCATCGACGGCACGCGCGGGTTCACCCGCGGCGGCTCCTTCTGGGGCCCCCTCGTGGCCCGCGCGCACCAGGGGGCGGTGCTGGCCGGCGCCACGGCCATGGCGGCGCCGGGGGGGGATCAC
>DAOMFN010000012.1:0-14442 GCA_035429785.1 Anaeromyxobacteraceae bacterium | reverse complement strand
ACGCCGTCGACCCGAGGCTCCAGGTCCGCGCACGGAGCCCCGCTCGCCACCGCGGCCCTCAGGGCCCGGATCTCCTCCAGAGCGAGTCCCTGGGCGGCCAGGGCCGCAGCGAGGGGGTCGTTCATCTCGTGGGAAAGGCCGGCGGAGAGCGTCCCGAGCGCCGCCAGCCGGGACGCCTGCGCGACCCGGGCCCCGGGGGGCGGACCGTCGGGGGCCGACCCCTCCGGGTGCAGGAACGCCGTGGTCCACGTGTCTTCGGCGCGGGAGGGCATCGACGCAGAGACGACGGGGGAACCCGGATCTGACCCGGGTGGGGTTTCCCGTTTCTCCTCTTGCGTCGTGGAGCGGTCCGGGGTGCGATGCGGTACCAGGAGGAACGGATGCGCATCCATCGCCTCACCGTGCCCTGGCTCGCCCTCGCCACCGCCGGCTGCGTCACCACGCCTCCGCCGCCGATGGCCGCGGAGTCGCCGGTCCCGAAGGCGGAGCAGGTCGCCGCCCAGGAGAGCCGGCAGGTCCCGCAGCAGCGCCGCTACAAGACCAAGGTCTCCATCGCCCGCTTCACGAACGAGACCAGCTACGGGCGGTCGCTCCTCTACGACGCCGACCTCGACGTGATCGGGAAGCAGGCCTCGGACATGCTGGCGTCCCGCCTCGTGAAGTCGGGCAAGTTCGTGGTCCTGGAGCGGCCCGACCTCACCAAGATCACCCGCGAGCAGGAGATCGCCGGCCAGTCGTCCCTCGTGGGCTCCGACACGGTGATCATCGGCTCGGTCACCGAGTTCGGCCGCTCCGTGAGCGGCCAGACGGGCTTCCTCTCCAGCACGAAGACCCAGGTCGCCCGGGCCAAGGTGGACATCCGGCTCGTCGACGTGAAGACCAGCCTGGCCTACTTCTCCGCCACCGGCGCCGGCGAGGCCAGCACCGCCACCGGCGAGGTCGCCGGATTCGGGAGCAAGGCCGAGTACGACGCGACACTGAACGACCGGGCCATCGCCGCCGCCATCTCCGACGTGATCGACGCGCTCGTCTCGAAGCTCGCCGACCGTCCCTGGAGGACCTTCATCCTCGACGTGCAGGGGCCGAAGGTGTTCATCGGCGGGGGCCGGATGCAGGGGATCCAGGTCGGCGACGTGCTCGCCGTGCTCGAGCCCGGGAAGACCGTGAAGAGCAAGCAGACCGGCTTCGACGTCACCCTCCCCGCCACCCAGGTCGCCACGCTCCGGGTGGTGGGACTCTTCGGCGACTCCGAGACCAACGAGGGCTCGGTCTGCGAGGTCGTCTCCGGGGCCGTCGACCCGGCCCGGTTCGCCACGCTGATCGTCGCCGGCCCGGGCGCGGGAGGCCAGCCATGAGCCGGTTCCTCCTCGCCGCACCGCTCGCGCTCCTCCTCGCCGCCTGCTCCGCCCCGTCGACCACCGTCCGCACCGTGGACACCCGGCCGGCCATCGCCATCCTCGACGCGGCGCCCGGGGCGATCCTGGTCCTCGACGGCCGGGTCGTGGGGCCGGCGGCGGCCTACACCGGGTCCCCGAACGTGCTCCGCCTGGAGCCGGGAACGCACGAGGTCGAGATCCGCGACCCCTCGGGGGTCACGACCTTCCGCCAGACCATCTTCGTCGAGAGCGAGATCAAGACCATCCGGGTGCACTGACATGCGTCCCCACCTTCGCAACGCGGCGCTGGCCGCGCTCGCCGCCGCGGCGGTCTCCGGGTGCGCCACGCCGTCGACGCACTACGCCTGGGGCGACTACGACGACGCCCTCTACTCCCTGTACAAGGACCCCACTCCGGCCCAGCACCAGAAGTACGTGGCCTCGCTGAAGGCCATCATCCTGGCGTCGGAGCAGAGCGGCAGGAAGATCCCGCCGGGGATCTACGCCGAGTACGGCTATGCGCTCTTCGAGGAGGGGAACGCCGTCGACGCGGTCGCCTACTACCGCAAGGAGATGGAGGCCTGGCCCGCCTCCCAGGTCTTCATGGAGAAGATGATCGGCGTCGCCCAGCGGAGGCCCCGCCCCGGCCCGCCGGACGGACCCCCGCCCAAGGGCCCCGCCACCGCGGTGGAGAAGGCGACCGGGTCATGAGGCGCACCGGCCTTCTCCCGGCGGCGATCGCCGTCGCCTCCCTCCTCGGGTGCGCCACCAACGGCCCCGCCACCTCGTACGAGAAGTGGGTGACGGCCGACCCGCGCTCGATACTCGTCGTCCCGCCGGCGAGCAAGAGCGTGGCGATCGACGCCCCGGCGTACTTCCTGTCCACGGTTCCCATCCCGGTCGCCGAGCGCGGCTACTACGTGTTCCCGGTGCACATGGTGAAGCGGGTGCTGGAGGACGACGGCCTCTCCGACGCGTTCCTCGTCCACCAGGCCGACCCGATGCGGCTCTGCTCGCTCTTCGGGGCCGATGCCGTGCTCTACGTCACCATCGAGCGCTGGGACGCCCAGTACGTGGTGCTCTCGTCCACGGTCACGGTGGAGCTCACCTACGTGATGAAGGGCGGGAGGACCGGCGACGTGCTCTGGAAGGCCCAGGAGCGCATGACCTACAGCTCCGGCTCGGGAGGGAGCGGCGGCCTGGCGGGGCTCATCGCCGCGGCCATCGACGCCGCCGTCACCAAGGCCGCGCCCAACTACATGCCGCTCGCGCGCCAGGCCAACGCCGAGGCCCTGGCGTTCCCGGGGAAGGGCTTCCCGGCCGGGCCCTACGCCCCCGCGTACCGGAAGGACCTCGGCCCCGGGAAGTAGCGAGGCCTCCGGTCGACGCCGATCCGAAGTCCCGCACCTTCCCGGCCCGGGCGGATATGCTCGGGGGGACCCCACACCCGTCACCGAGGAGATCCCCGTGAAGGAATACGCCGCCCCGCTCCGCGACATGGCCTTCGTGCTCCGCGAGATCGCCACGCTCGAGGAGGTGAACCGCCTTCCCGGCTGCGGCGACGTGAATCTGGAGATGGCCGAGGCCATCCTGACGGAGGCCGGCAAGCTCGCCACCGGCGTGCTGTCGCCGCTCAACCCGGTCGGCGACAAGCACGGCGCGACGGTGAAGGACGGCGAGGTCACCACGGCCCCGGGCTGGAAGGACGCCTACCGGCAGTTCGTGGAGGGGGGCTGGAGCTCCCTCTCCAGCCCGGCCGAGCACGGCGGCCAGGGCGTGCCGCGGGTGGTGTCGGCGATGGTGGAGGAGCTCTGGATGGGGGCCAACATCGCCTTCTCCCTCTGCCCCATGCTGACCCACGGCGCCATCGAGGCGCTCGAGCTGTGCGGGTCCCCCGAGCAGAAGCACACCTACCTGCCGCGGCTCGTCTCCGGCGAGTGGCCCGGCACGATGCTCCTCACCGAGCCGCAGGCGGGCTCCGACCTGGCGGCGGTGAGGACCAAGGCCACGCCGCGCGGCGACGGCACCTACGCGCTCGAGGGGCAGAAGATCTTCATCACCTACGGCGAGCACGACCTCTCCCCGAACATCCTGCACCTCACGCTGGCCCGCACCCCCACCGCGCCCCCGGGGGTGAAGGGCATCTCGCTCTTCCTCGTGCCGAAGTTCCTCGTGAACCCGGACGGGAGCCTGGGGGCGCGCAACGACGTGCGCTGCGTCTCGCTCGAGCACAAGCTCGGCATCCACGGGAGCCCCACCGCGGTGCTGGCCCTCGGCGACGCCGGCGGCGCGACCGGGTACCTCGTCGGCGAGGAGAACCGCGGCATCGAGTACATGTTCATCATGATGAACGCGGCCCGCTACGGCGTGGGGCTGCAGGGGATCGGGGTCTCGGAGCGGGCCTGGCAGCAGGCGCTCTGGTACGCGCGCGAGCGCACCCAGGGCACCGAGCTCGGCTCGAAGGACCGCTCGCCCGTGGCCATCGTGCGCCACCCCGACGTGCGCCGGATGCTGCTCCTCATGAAGTCGCAGGTGGAGGCCATGCGGGCGGTCGCCAGCGTGGTCGCCGCGGCCATCGACCGGGCCCGCTGCCATGCCGACGCGAAGGAGCGGGCCGCCGCCCTCGCCTTCGTCGAGCTCATGATCCCGGTGGTGAAGGGCTGGAGCACGGAGACCTCCGGCGAGGTCACCTCGCTCGGCATCCAGGTCCACGGCGGCATGGGCTACGTGGAGGAGACCGGGGCCGCCCAGCTCTTCCGCGACGCCCGCATCACCCCCATCTACGAGGGCACGACCGGCATCCAGGGGGCCGACCTCGTCGGCCGCAAGGTGGCCCGCGACGGCGGCGCCGCAATCGGCAAGGTCATCGCCGACATGCGAACCGTGCAGGCCGCCGCGGCCGCCGCGGGGACGCCTGACCTCTCGGCCATCGCCTCGAGCCTCGGCGAGGGGATCGACGCCCTCGAGGAGGCGGCCCGGTTCGTCGTCGCGACCTACGGGCCCGACGTGCGCCGGGTGGCGGTCGGAGCCGTCCCGTTCCTCATGCTCCTCGGGACCGTGGCCGGCGGCTGGCAGATGGCGCGGTCTGCGCTCGCAGCCCAGCGCCGGCTCGCCGCCGGCGAGGCCGACGGGTTCCTCCGGGCCAAGGTCACGACCGCCCGCTTCTACGCCGACCAGGTGCTCGTCCGGGCGCCCGGCCTCTCGCGGACGGTGGTGGCCGGGGCGGGCGCGGCGCTGGCGGTCGAGGAGGAGTGGCTGTAGAGGCACCTGCCGGACGAAATCCGTGGCAGGGGCCATTCGTGGCCCTTACTCCCTTCGGGTCGCGGCCTCCGGAAGCCCCCTCCAGGGGCGCCCCGGACCCCTTCACCGGGCCCGACGGGAGAGCACCGCATGAACGCGCCCTGGACCCGGGCTGGCATCGCCGCCGGCCTCCTCCTCCTCGCCTCGCCCGCCCTCGGCGCCGACGCCGACGCCATCTACTTCGGCGGCCCCATCGTCACGATGAACGACCGGCAGCCGTCGGCCGAGGCCGTGGCGGTCAAGGGGGGGAAGATCGTCGCCGTCGGCTCGCGCCGCTCCGTCGAGAAGGGCCAGAAGGGACCGCGGACGGCGATGGTCGACCTCCGGGGCCGGACCATGGTCCCCGGATTCATCGACGCCCACGGGCACATGTGGGGGGCCGGAGTCCAGGCCGTCGCGGCGAACCTCCTCCCGCCTCCCGACGGCGGAGTCCGCTCCATCCGCGACCTCCAGGAGCAGCTCCGCGCATGGATGACGTCGTCCCCCATCGCACGCGACCTCGGCGTCGTGATCGGCTTCGGCTACGACGACTCCCAGCTGGCCGAGCAGCGCCACCCCACCGCCGAGGACCTCGACGCCGTCTCCACCGAGCTCCCGATGATCGTCATCCACCAGTCCGGACACCTCCACGCGCTCAACACCCGCGCGCTGGAGATGGCCGGCATCACCGCGGCGACGGAGGACCCGCAGGGCGGGGCGATCCGCCGGAAGCCGGGGACCCGCGAGCCGAGCGGCGTCATGGAGGGCACGGTCCTCATCCGGGAGTTCCTGCGGATCATGCCCCGGATCTCTCCCGAGCAGCAGCTGGCCCTCCTCGACGCCGGGCAGAAGCTCTACGCGCGGTACGGCCACACCACCGCCCAGGAGGGGCGCGCCCTCCCCGGAAACGTCGACCTGTACGTCGCGGCCGCCCGCGCCGGACGGCTGGAGCTCGACGTGGTCGTGTACCCGGAGGCCCTCCTCGTCGAGCCGTCGGGCGGCTTCATGACCGGCCCGTACGCCGGTCGCACCTACCGCAACGGCCTCCGGATCGGCGGAGTCAAGCTCACGCTCGACGCCTCGCCCCAGGGCAGGACGGCCTGGCTGTCGCAGCCGTACCTGACGCCGCCGCCGGGCCAGGCGCCCGGCTACGTGGGCTACCCCGCCCTGACCGACGACCAGGCCATCGCGGCCGTCAGCCGCGCCTACGAGAACGGCTGGCAGATCCTGATCCACGCCAACGGCGACGCGGCCATCGACCAGCTCATCCGGGCGGTCCGGGCGGCATCGGCGCGCCACCCGGGGAAGGACCGGCGCACGGTCCTGATCCACGGCCAGACCCTGCGGGAGGACCAGGTCGCCCCGATCAAGGCACTCGGGATCTTCCCGGCCCTCTTCCCGATGCACACCTTCTACTGGGGCGACTGGTACGTCGACACGGTGCTCGGGCCCGCGCGCGCCGCCGACATCTCGCCCACCGGCTGGATGGTGAGGAACGGGATGATCTTCACCTCCCACCACGACGCGCCGGTGGCGTTCCCGGACACCATGCGGGTCCTGTCGGCGACGGTGACCCGCACCACCCGCTCGGGCCAGGTGCTGGGGCCCGAGCACCGCGTGGAGCCGATCGTGGCGCTGAAGGCCATGACCCTCTGGGCCGCGCACCAGCACTTCGAGGAGAAGAGCAAGGGCTCCATCGAGGTCGGAAAGCTGGCCGACTTCGCCATCCTCTCCGAGAACCCCCTCACCGCCGACCGCCAGCGCCTGGCCGACATCCAGGTCGTGGAGACCATCAAGAAGGGGAAGACGATCTTCCGGCGGGAGCCGGCGAAGGCGGGAACGGGCCCCGTACCGTGCGACGAGTCGCGGCGCTGCTACGAGGCCTTCGCCGCGTTCCAGGAGCAGTCGGCCATGGGCGAGCTGTTCGGCGAGGCCCCGCACGGGCACTGACGGCGGGGAAACGAGCGGGCTTGCGGGGCAAGGGATCTCCACGCCGCCCTGGCGACGATCCCGTCCCGCCCCTTTCGTTCCCTCGCCTATCGGGAAGTGCGCAGGTGGACCCGCTCCTCCCAGCCGTCCTCGCCCGGGCGGAGGCCAGGGACGAGCAGGTGGAGCGTCCCGGCGAGATCGAAACCCAGCCAGGGAACCTCGGGATTCGCGGTCGGACCGATCCGCTGGACCGTCCACCCCGTCGCGGCCTGCCAGGTGGCCAGCCCGAGTCCGTCGGGTAGCTCCAGGAGCGCCGCGCGGCGGCTGGCCTCCGCGTTGCTCGACATCCCGGGCAACGGGTTGCCGGCTGCCTGGGCGCAGGCCCCGAGCGTCTCGGGCGCTCCCCACCCGGCCCCGGTCCTCGCAATGAAGCGGACCAGGCACGGGTCGGCCCCGCCGTCCTGGGTCGTGTAGAGCAGGTCGACGTCCTCGGCGTTGCGCGCCACGAGCCGCGTGGCCCCCATGTAGGAAAGCGTCCCTGCCGGCACGAGCTCCTCGGTCCAGGTCCCGCCAGGCGAACGCCGCAGGTGCGAGATGCCTGGCCCCGGGATGGCCGCGGAGGTACCCGAGACGGCCACGTGGGCGTTGCCGTCCGGCGCCACCGCCAGCTGGAATTGCGTCGCGAACACCGGGTCGAGGAGTGTCACCGGGAGTGACGTAACGGCCCAGCTCCCGGCCGCGTTCGTGGCGTACTCGTCCTGCATCGCGCCTCCGCCGGCGGGCATGCCCGCCCAGACCACGTGCAGCGCACCGGCGCCGTCGATCCCGAACTGGGCCAGCATCCGCAGGTTGTCGTTCCAGAACACGCGCTCGGCGACGAACTCGTCGTGCCACGATCCGCCAACCATCCAGGCGTGGTGCAGCTCCTGCCGCCCGGGCACCGTGGTGGGGTCCACGTTGAGCAGCCACAGCACGTGCGGCTCGCCGGCGGGTCCGAGCAGGATTCCCGGCTCGATCGCGTATTCCGCCTCGGGGTGCCCCGGGAACGGGAACTGGGTCCAGCCGCTCCCGGAGGGAGTCCAGATCGCGCCCGCGCGCGGGAGCCAGGGAGCCCCCAGGGTCCAGTGGTTCGCGAACCACCAGGCCCCGTCGTCACCGCGGGCGGTGCCGTCCCCGTACGGCACCCGCAGCGATTCCACGGTGAGCCCCCACGGCCCCGGGTCAGGAGGAACGTACACCGTCACGGGATCGCTCGTCGCCCAGCCGTACGTCCAGCCGCTCAACCCCACCTGGACGCGGTAGAGCCAGGTGCCGGCGGGCGGAGCGGGCTCGAGCCAGGCCATCTCCGTCGGCCCCAGCTCCCCCACGATCTCCGGCATGGCGGCGAAGGTCGCGGGCGTGCGCTCGACGCGCTGCACCTCCCCGTTCCGGCTTCGGGGCACCCAGGTGATCCGCACGTCCCCTCCAGAGACCTGGGCCTGAACGTCGGTGGGAGGCGCGAGCGACGTGGGCCAGTCGGCGGTCGCCATGGCGGGATCGCTCTGGACTTCCGCGCCCTTGTAGCTCGCCAGGTTCACGAGCTGGTACGTGTAAGAGACGCCGGGAGCGGCCGTGGAGACGTCCACCCAGGAGACGGCGGTCGGCGGGAGGACGGCGACCGTCGCACGCTGCCCGTCTCCCCACCGCTCGACGCGGATGCCGAGGGACGAGGCCGACGGCTGGGTCCACGAGAGCGCGACGTCCTCGTACTGCGAGTGGACCACGAGCCCGGACGGCGCGCGCAGTCCGCGGAAGAGGGTGGCCTCGGGCGTGGAGGCGGAGGCCGCCGCGCCGCGCACCGCATGCAGCCGGACACCCAGCGTGACGAGCTCGGGCGTCGCCGGGTCGAGGCCGACCAGGCCGCCGATGGCGGTGGCGGGGATCTGGTCCTCGATCTCCTGCCAGCCTCCGGACTCGATCCTCCCCTCGGCCACGTACCGGTCCACGGGCGTCGCGGGCGGATCCCAGTGCGCGACGATGGTGTCGAAGTCCACCCAGGCGAGCGTGAGGTGGGTGGGAGGATCGGGGGCGTTCACGTCTCCGCCACCCGACTTGCATCCCGGGCTCGACATCAGGACCAGCACTGCCGCGACGAGGCCCACTCCATCTCGCGCTCGCGCCATGAAGCCCCCCCCGGGGCTGCCACCAGGCGCAGGCGCCCCTTGCCGTCAGGCTGGTCCGGATGCGACGCGACGGAGCTGGAATCTTGGGGCAAACCCCACCCGGGCGGGATTCACGCGGCGTCCAAATGACTCACCTTCAGCAACCCCGGAACCAGCCTGGAGTTTCTCAGGAAGCGACTCCCTCCACCGTCCAGGCCGTAGGTCATTGCGACCTCGCCCGGGGCGCTGGCAACCCCTCCCTGGCGCACCAGGGCTGCGTATAGGGCGAGTTCGCAGGGGTACCCAGGGCCGTGAGGGGCGGTCGGAGGCCCCCGTCGGCGCGCAGATCCCGGTGTCGAAAATGGTCGGGCGCCCCCACTGGCGCCCCGGGGAAAAGAAGAAGGGGTCCGGCTTTCGCCGAACCCCTCGTGGAAATTGGTGGACCCGACCGGGATCGAACCGGTGACCTCCTGAATGCCATTCAGGCGCGCTCCCAGCTGCGCCACGGGCCCGTCTATGTCTGCGGCCTAGGCCGCCTCTTCCTCCAGGCGCCGAACCTGCTCCCTCAGCGCCTGCAACTGCTCGGCGAGCGCGTCGACCTCCGCGAGGAGGTTCCGGAGATCCTCCGGCACGCCCGCCACCCCCTGGCGAACCAGGGCGTGGTACCGCTCTCCCAGCTCCTGCAGCCTCTGGTCGAGCTCCCTCCGGGTGAAGGCGGCGTCGAGCTTCTCCTTGCCGATCTGCGACCGCTGAACGATGCGGTCCCGGATGCCGACGAGGAAGTTTCCGATCGCCACGTCACCCTCCCTCTCGCGGACGCCGTTCCATGCTCCATGCCCGCGACGGGAGGGCGCTTTCTAACGCGCCGGCCCTTGCCGCGTCAAGCGGGTTCGCCCCCGGCCGGACCGTTCCAGGCCAGGCGGTCGCGCAGGGCCCATGCCACCCCGAAGAATGCGAGCAGTCCCAGCCCGGGCAGCCCGTGGGCGAAGACCCAGTCCTCGATGGCCGGACCGGTGACGTCGTAGATGGGGATGAGCAGGAGCACCCCGAAGACGCCCACGGCCCAGCGCAGCCGGCGCCCGGTGGCGGCGAGCCCGGTCATCATCGGCCAGGCGAGCAGGAAGTTGCAGAGCCAGCCGAGCGGGGTCGCCGACGCCATGGCGAAGAGCAGGAGCGCCCGCCTCGAGTCCCTCACCCGGGGAACGAGGGCGAGCACGCAGACCACGACGGCGAGGGCGATCGCAATCCAGGTGGGGGGGCCGGGCGGGAGCGGCGCGTCGGGCGCCTCCTGCGTGGCGAGCGCCACCAGTCCGAAGACGCCCTGGTTGAGCTCCGATCCCACGAACCCGACCGCGGAGGTGCCGAGCGACCGCCGCCACTCCTCGTGGACCGCGACCGCCCCCCGTGGCCCGTACGTCACGATCGGTGCGAGCAGCACGGCGACGCCGCAGGCGGCCGCACCGGCGAGCGCCCTCCAGCGCCGGCGCAGGAGGAAGTCGAGGAGGAGCAGCGCAGGGGCGGCCTTGACGGACGCCGCGAGGGCCACGAGCGCGCCGGCCCAGGCGTCCTGCCCCCGGTCCTCGGCGACCCAGGACGCCACCACCAGGGCCAGCAGGAAGACGTTCGCCTGGGCGAGCGAGAACTCGTCGAGGAACGGCCGCGCCACCCCGAGGAATCCCACCAGCACGAAGGTTCCTGCCCGGGGCCCACCCATCCGGCGGGCCAGCGTTCGCGCGATCCACCACCCCGCTGCCACCATCCCGGCGTACCAGGCGGCCAGTGCGACCTTGAGTGGAAGCCACCCGAGCGGCACGAGCGGCAGGAGGATGCCGGGAGCGTACCGGTAGGTCTTCGTGCCGTCCGATGCGGGGTACAGCGGGGCGCCGGCCAGGAAGCGCCGGGCGGACCTCCAGTAGACCTCGAAGTCGCTGCCCTGGGTGAACCAGTGCAGGAACGCGAGCACGACGAGGACGGCAGCGACGATCCGTGCCGCACGGGTCGCCACGTCTCGATCCCGTGCGGGCCGTCCGGGTCCCGTCACCTCGTCCCCGCCGGGCATCGTGCCTGCGGTCCGACGCGGCGCGACGACTACTTCTTCGCGGTGGCCTTCTTGGCCGCCTTCTGGCGCTTGCGGCGGGCCTTCCAGGCCTGCTTCTTCGCGGTCTTCACGCGGGTGTGCTTGCTCTTGGAACGGGCCATCGGGCTCTCCTCGGAGTTGGGTGTGTCGAAGGCGGCACACCTATAGCACGCCGGCGCCGGGGCGCCAGCGGTCAGGCCGCCCGCGTCAGCGAGCGGACCGCCCGGGGGGCGCTCGGCCCCGGAGGCGCGGGCGACATCGGGAACGCGTGGGTGGCGATGACCTCGATCTTCGTCACCACCTTGCCGTCCACGACCTGCGTGTCGGCGAAGATGTCCCCGATGCGGATGCCGAGCCGGTCGGTCCAGACCATCCAGGACTCGAACGCGATGATGGGCAGCCCCACGAGGAGCAGCAGGATCCATCCCAGCGGCACGACGTAGAAGAGCGCCACGAGCGCGAAGACCGCGTTGCGGAGCACCGACTCGCGGTAGCCGACCGGGGCCTTGCGCGGGATCTGCATGGCCCGCACGCCGAAGATCCTCTTGCCCGGCGACTGGCCGTGGAAGAGCCCGTCGGCGACGAGCAGGTAGACCACCGCGAGCACGGCCCCGAGCTCGTGCCCGAGGATGGCCATGCCGAAGGCGATGACGAAGTCGGCGCCGCGCGCGAGCCCCCGCAGCCAGAGGTCGGCCTTCGGGTACGGCGAGCCTTCGGGCCGCGCGTCTCGCATCTATTCGCCGGGACCCGGGGGCCCCGCCTCGCTGCCGGTGAAGAACAGGAACGCCATCGACGGCCTGTGCGACCCCTCCCGCATGACGAAGTGGAGCGACTGGAAGCTCCACCCCCGGGCGGCCCGGTCGTTCAGCGCCTGCGCGAGCGTCTCCTCGGTGACCGGCGCCACCTCCACCACCTCGTAGCGGATGGCGGCGCCCCGGGTCAACGGCGGGCCCCCGTGAGGAGCCGGGCGGCGTCCTTCGCGGTGTAGGTCAGGATGAAGTCGGCGCCGGCCCGGCGGATGCAGAGGAGGGTCTCCAGCACCACGCGCTCCTCGTCGATCCAGCCCGCCGCGGCGGCGGCCTTGATCATCGCGTACTCGCCGGACACGTGGTACGCGGACACCGGCACGTTCACCCGGTCGCGCACGAGCCGCACGATGTCGAGGTAGGGCACGGCGGGCTTCACCATGACCATGTCGGCGCCCTCGGCGAGGTCGAGCTCGACCTCCCGGATGGCCTCGCGCCAGTTCCCCGGGTCCATCTGGTAGCCCTTGCGGTCCTTCGGGATCCCCGGCCCGGCCACCGGGGCGCTCTCGGCGGCGTCGCGGAACGGGCCGTAGAAGGCGCCGGCGAACTTGGCGGCGTAGGAGAGGACGGGCACGTCGGCGAACCCGGCCATGTCCAGCCCCTCGCGGATGGCGGCGACGCGGCCGTCCATCATGTCGGAGGGGGCCACGATGTCGGCGCCGGCCCGGGCGTGGGCCACCGCCTCGCGGGCCAGGATGGGGAGCGTGAGGTCGTTGTCGACGACCAGGTCCTGGCCGGGGCCACCGGCGTGGGGCGGCTTCAAGATCCCGCAGTGGCCGTGGTCGGTGTACTCGCAGAGGCAGACGTCGGTGGCGACAACCATGCCCGGCAGCGCCTTCTTCAGCGCGCGGACGGCCCGGGCCACCTCCCCGTTCTCGTCGTAGGCCCCCGACCCGGCGGCGTCCTTGTGGGTGGGGACGCCGAAGAGGATCACCGAGCGCACGCCGGCCTCCCAGCCGGCCTGCGCCTCGGCCACGAGCTCGTCCACCGAGAGCTGGAACACGCCCGGCATGCTCTTCACCGGGTTGCGGACCTTCTCGCCGGGGACCACGAAGAGCGGCCACATCAGGTCGTCGGGCGAGAGCACGGTCTCGCGGACGAGCGTGCGGAGCGCCTCGGTGCGGCGCAGGCGGCGGGGTCGGTCGAGGGGAAACGGCATGGGCGTTCCTTAGCGCAATCCGGACCTGCGGGAAAGGGCGGCGCGGCGCCGCGCCGGCGCTACGGGGCGCCGTTGGGATCGACCGGGCGGAGCACGAGCCCGCTCGGGATCTTCGGGTGGAACCAGGTGCTCTTCAGCGGCATCGTGAGGCCGGCGTCGGCCACCGCCTGCACCTGCCACATCGGCACGGGGTTCAGCAGGAAGGCGGCCTCGTACTCCCCGCCCAGGGTGCGGGTCACCGCCTCCCCGGCGTCGCGGATGAAGGCCAGGTTCCCCGGCGCGGCCGCCGCCGATCCGAGGATGCCCTCGAGGACCGCGCCGTGGAGCAGCGTGGCGTCGAGCGCGCGGAGGGTCTCGTGGGCCGGGAGCGGCAGCGCCGACAGGTCGGCGCCGTCGCGCAGGGTGAGCAGGCGCACCTTCCGGTCGGCGGCGGTGACGAGCAGGAAGGCGCTCGACTTCCCCATGTGCTCGGAGAGCTTGGAGATGGCCCAGGCACGCCCCACGGGACGGCGCAGGTCCTCCTCGATCTCCCGGACCTCGAACCAGGGCTGCATCCGGGCCACCGCCTCGGCCGGCGTGGCCCCGCCCAGGGAGCGGAGGAGCCGGTGCGTGGGAAAGAGCACGAGCCCCGGGTCGCTCTTCGCGACCAGGAACATCAGGGTGAAGCGGTGGCCGCCGTCGGCCGGCAGGCCGGGCTTCACGCGGTCGAGCTCGTCCCGGTAGGCGAGCGCGGCGGCGTACCGGTGGTGCCCGTCGGCGATGAGGACCCGCCTCGCGGCGAGCGTCCGCTGGACCGCGGCGACGATCGACGGCTCCTCGATCCGCCAGATGCGGTTGCGGGTGCCCTCCCCCGCGGTGGCCTCGGCCACCGGGTCGCGACCGAACGCCGGGGCGAGCGCGGCCGCGACCTCGCCCTTCGGGTCCTCGTGGAGCCCGAAGACCGCGGACAGGTCGGTGCGCACGTGGCGCAGGAGCGCGAGCCGGTCCTCCACGGACGCCGGGACCGTGGCCTCGTGGGCCCGGATGATCCCCTCCGGGAGGTCGTGCATCCGGACGGCGGCGATGACGCCCCGGCGGATGCGCTCCCGTCCGTCCGGCGAGACGAAGGCCTGCTCCAGGCCGTAGAGGGCCGGCCGCGGGTCCCTGCGCAGGATGCCCGACGCCGTCCAGGCGGCGAGCCGCTCGGCGGCCCGGGAGTAGCGGTCGCTCCCGGGGACGTCCCCGGGGAGCTCCCGGTCCAGGATGACGTGGACGATGCCGTGGGGATCGCGCGCCGCCAGCTCGTCCCGCAGGGCGGGCGTGATGACGTCGTAGGGGGGCGCGATCCGGGCCGAGAGCTCCCGGCCGGTGACGGCGTAGCGGACCCCCTGGAATGGCCTGATCTCCGGCACGGGCGCGGGACCGTAGATCAGGCGCCGGAAGAGGGCAAGGGGCGCCGGAGCGCCGCCAGGACCTCCTCCCAGGCGACGGCCCCGGCGCGGACGAGCCGCGCTCCCTCGCCCTCGACCGCCACGACCGTGCTGGGGAGGCCGCCCGGGGTGGGACCGCCGTCGAGCACGAGGTCCACCCGGTCGAGGAGGCCGGGGTCGAGCGCCTCCGGCGAGGCGGGCGGCGGCCCGCCGGAGGGGTTCGCCGACGTCGAGACCACCGGCCCCCCTGCGAGCCGGCAGAGCTC
>DAOMFN010000011.1:0-14459 GCA_035429785.1 Anaeromyxobacteraceae bacterium | reverse complement strand
GGTCGGTGGCGGGCGCTCCGGGGCGGAGCGGCGGACGGGTGGGGCGAGCGCCAGCCACGCGAGCAGCGCCGCGTAGACGACGAACGTCGCGGTCCAGCCCTGGACCCCCGTGTTCCCGACCCGCTTCACCGCGCCGCTGCCTCGATCGGCTTGGTGTCGAGGGCGATGTCGGTGACCCCCTCCTGCCGGAGGCGGTCCACCACCTCGGCGAAGCGCCCGTAGGGCGCGGCGACGTCGGCGGAGACGAAGCCGGTGAGGCGCTGGCCGGGGTCGACGCGCTTGCGCGCCTCGGCCACGGCGCGGGGAATGTCGTCCACCCGGGCCGGCTGGCCGTTCACGAACAGCTCGCCGCTCGCCGAGACCACGAGCGCGAGCAGCCCCACGTTGGTCTCCGTCCCGGTGGCGGCCCGCGGCACCTCCACCTGGATGCTCTTCGAGATGATGAGGGAGGAGGTGACGAGGAAGACGATGAGCAGGACGAGCATCACGTCGACGAGCGGCGTGATGTTCACCCCGGTGACGAGGTCGTCCGTCGGGTCGGGTCCGAAGCCGCCGGCGTTCACGCGGCGTCCTCCCCCGGGTCGCGCTCGAGCGCGCCCAGGTTGCCGAGCACCTCGCGCATGAGGGCCTCGGCCTGGCGGAGCCGGACGGCCATGTGGGCGCGGAGGAGGTTGTAGGTCACGACGCCCGGGACGGCGACGAAGATCCCGATGGCGGTGGAGGCGAGCGCCTCGGCGATGGAGGTCATGACCGCCGGGTTGCCGGCGGACTGGGTGGTCCCGGCCTGGCCCAGGCCGTAGAAGGCGCCGACGATGCCGATGATGGTCCCGAGCAGGCCGACGAGCGGGGCGATGTTGGAGATGGTGGTGAGCCAGGCGACGCGGGCGTCGTAGCGGGACCGCTCGGCGGCGAGCTGCGCCAGCATGTCCTCCTCGATGGCCTTCGGGTCGCGCTCCCCCCTCTGGAGGGCCTGGAGGCCGGACCGGAGCACGTTGCGGATGAGCGAATCGGACTGCACGAGCGCCAGGGCCGCGGGGAGATCCCGTCCGCGGAGTGCCCCCTGGATGCCGGCCTGGAGGGACGAGAAGCCCTCCCGCGTCCGGACGTAGAGGAGCAGCCGGTCGACGGTGATGGCCACGCCCACGAACGACAGGACGACGAGCAGCCAGTTCACCCATTCGGCGCCGAGGAGGTTCAGCTGGAGGATTCTCTGCGTCAGCATGCGTGCACCCGGTAGGACAGTCGAATAGAATGGTTCGGGTGGTTCTTGTAATGAATCGGCGCCGATCCGGCAATCCGAACGGAAGGGAACGTTGACCCGTGGGCCGTCGCGCAGGATCCCGGAACCTGGACTACGACTGGACAAGGGACGGAATCGTCGCGAATCTCGCGACTTCAATATTATCGAGCGAGCGGTCTAATTTGAGCTTCCGGGAGCTGGCCCATGCGGCCGGCGTCTCCCCCTCCACCCTCCGGCACTACTTCCCGGACCGCGGCCAGGTCATCCAGGCGGTCCTCGCGCGCATCCACGAGCTGGGGCTCCGGTACATCGCCGAGGGCTCGTCGGCCGACCGGGGTCCGGCGCCGGAGGCCCTGCGGTGGTTCCTGTCCTACCTGGCGGAGGGGTGGGCCCGCGGCGTCGGCAAGGCCCACGTCCTCGGGCTCGTCGAGGGGCTGGGCGAGCCGTCCATCGGGCCGGCGTACCTGCGCACGCTCCTCGAGCCGTCGCTCCAGTCCGCCGAGGCCCGGGTGGCGCTGCACGTGGCCCGCGGGGAGCTCGGACCCTGCGACGTGCGCCAGGCGGCGGTCGAGCTGGTCGCGCCGGTGATCGTCGCGCTCCTGCACCAGCAGGCGCTGGGGGGCAAGGGGGTCCGGCCCCTCGAGCTCGAGCCCTTCCTCGACGAGCACGTCCGGCGCTTCCTGCGCGCGTACGCGCCGACGAGCGCGGTCCCCGACGCCCCGTCGCCGCCCTGACCCGGGCTACGCCCAGTCCCGGGGCGATCGGATCACCTCGAGCAGGCGAGCCTCCGGCGTTCCCGGGGCCGGGTGGTGGTCGTAGCGCCACCGGACGCGCGGAGGGAGCGACATCAGGATCGACTCCGTGCGCCCCCCGGTCTCGAGGCCGAAGACGGTGCCGCGGTCGTGGAGCAGGTTGAACTCGACGTAGCGCCCACGCCGGATCTCCTGCCACTCCCGCTCCCGCTCCCCCCACGGGAGGTCCCGTCGTCGCTGCGCGATGGGCAGCCACGCCGGCAGGAACGAGCGGGCCACGTCCTCGACGAATTGGAGGTCCCGGTCGAAGTCGCCGCCCCGGTCCTCGAAGAAGATCCCGCCCACCCCCCGGTGCTCGCCGCGGTGGGGCAGGAAGAAGTACGCGTCGCAGGCCTGCTTCATCGCCGGGTGGCAGCCCGGCTCGTGCCGCTCGCAGGCGTCGCGCAGCACGCGGTGGAAATGGGCGGCGTCCTCCTCGAACAGGTAGTACGGCGTCAGGTCGGCGCCGCCGCCGAACCAGGCCTTCGTCCCGCGCGCCAGGAGGCGGACGTTGGCGTGGGTGGTGGGGACGAGGGGGCTGCGGGGGTGGAGCACGATGGAGAGGCCAGCCGCGGCGAAGCGGTCCCCGTCGCCGGCCAGGCGCCCGGCCAGCCGCTGCGGGACCTCGCCACCCACCCGGGAGACGTTGACCCCGGCCTTCTCGAGCAGGTCCCCCCCCTCGAGGACCCGGGTCTCGCCGCCGCCCCCTCCCGGCCGCGTCCAGGCGTCGCGCACGAAGCGGGCCCCGCCGTCCGCCTCCTCCAGCGCCCTCGTGATGGCGTCCTGCATCGACCGCACCATCGACTCCATCGCATCCACCAGGCGGTCGTGGTCCACGGTCGCTCCTCCGGGCTCAGGCGAAGACGATGGTCTTGTTGCCGTGGACCAGCACCCGGTCCTCGCAGTGCCACCGGACCGCGCGGAAGAGCACGCGGCGCTCCAGGTCCCGGCCGAGCGCGCGCAGGTCCTCGACCGCGTCCCGGTGGCTCACCCGGGCGACGTCCTGGTCGATGATGGGCCCGGCGTCGAGCTCGGCGGTGACGTAGTGGGCCGTCGCACCCACGATCTTCACTCCCCGCTCGTAGGCCTGCCGGTACGGGTCGGCGCCCGCGAAGGCGGGGAGGAAGGAGTGGTGGATGTTGATGATCCGGCCGGCCCACCGGTCCACGAACGCCGCCGAGAGGATCTGCATGTAGCGGGCGAGCACGACGAGGTCGGCGCGGCCGTCCAGCGCCGCGAGCATCCGGGCCTCGGCCGCCGCGCGCCCGTCGCGGTCGTTGGGGACGTGGAGGAACTCGACCCCGAAGGACTCCACGGCCTCCCGGAGGTCCGGGTGGTTGGAGATCACGACCGGGATCTCCGCCCGGAGGTCGCCGCGCCGCCAGTTCCAGAGCAGGTCGAGGAGCGCGTGGTCGTGCCGCGACACGAGGATGGCCACCCGCTTGCGCTCGGCGTGGCTGGCGATCCGCCACTCCATGTCGAGCGGGGCGGCCACCTCGGCCCCGAAGAGGGCGGCCAGCCGGGGCAGGGGGACGTCGAGCCCCGCCACCTGGAACTCGAGCCGCATGAAGTACGTGCCCGGCTCCTCCTCCGTGGAATGCTGGTCGAGATCCACGACGTTGGCGCCGTGGCGGAAGAGGAAGGTCGAGACCGCGGCGACGATGCCGGGTCGGTCGGGGCAGCGGATGAGCAGGACGGCGTGCATGCCCCGAGTGTCTAACCCGGGGAGTACCCAGGTGGGAACCCGGCTCGGCGAGCGGGTTGACGATCGACAATGGACGTTTGCACGCGGGAGAGTAGGGTGGTGGGCACGGGAGGCATGGGTGTCGGGCGAGCGGTCGAGCGAGTCGGATCCGGTCGGGCCGGTCCCCGCGGCAGCGCCGCGTCGCCATCGCGACCCGGGCGCGCTCGACTCCATCCCCTGGCGCGACCGGCTCTCCACCCAGCTCCTCGGCGTGGCGGCGGTGCTCGTGCTGGCCGCGGTGGCGGCCTTCGCGGTGGTGGAGATGGCCATCGGGCGCCAGCTGCTCGCCGGCGCCACCTCCTCGACCACGCTGCTCAGCGAGACCGTGGCCGCGTCCATCCGGCAGTCCATGATGCGCGACGAGCGGGCCGACGCGTACGCCATCATCGACAACATCGCGCGTCAGGGGCAGATCGACCACGTCCGCCTCTTCAACAAGGAGGGGCGGATCACCTTCTCCACCGTGAGCGGGGAGAAGGGGAAGCTCGTCGACAAGAACGCCGAGGGGTGCCGCGCCTGCCACGGGGAGAACGAGAGCCTCACCGTGCCGGTCGACGCGCTGCGGACGCGCATCTACGAGGGGCGGCAGGGGCGCGTCCTCTCGCTCGTGACCCCCATGCGGTCGGGGCCCGACTGCACGACGAGCGCCTGCCACGCCCACCCCCGCGAGCGGGCGGTGGTCGGCGTGCTCGACGTCGGGGTGTCGCTCGCCCCCATGGACCGGGACCTGGGAGCCTTCCGGCGCACCACGCTCGTGGTCACGGCGCTGCTCGCCATCCTGCTGGGCGCGGTCTTCTGGTACGTGGCGAAGCACCGGGTGGTCCGCCCCGTGGAGGCCCTCGTGCAGGCCACGCGCCGGGTGGCCCACGACGAGCTCGACACCGAGATCCACGTCGACGCCCGGGGGGAGCTGGGGCTCCTCGCCGCGTCCTTCAACGAGATGATCCGCTCGCTCCGGCGCGTCGAGGGGGAGCTCCAGGCCCTGAACGAGCAGCTGGAGGAGAAGGTCGAGGAGCGGACCAGCGAGCTCCGGGCGGCCCAGGACACGCTCGTCCGGACCGAGAAGCTCTCCTCGCTCGGCAAGCTGTCCGCGTCCATCGCGCACGAGATCAACAACCCGCTCGCCGGCATCCTCACCTTCGCGAAGCTCATGATCCGGACCATCGAGCACGGTCCCGTCGGCGAGGCGGAGCGTCGCACCCTCGTGAAGCAGCTCGCGCTCGTGCAGCGGGAGACGGAGCGCTGCTCCGCCATCGTGCGGAACCTGCTCGACTTCGCCCGGGAGCGACCGCTCCAGCTCAAGGAGGTGGACCCGAACCAGGTCATCCACGAGGTCCTCCAGCTGGTGGCCAACCAGGTGGCCATCCAGGGGGTGGCCGTGGAGCGGGACCTGGCCCGGGTGGGGAACGTGGAGGCCGACTTCGGCCAGCTCCGCCAGGCCTTCATGAACATCGTCATCAACGCGATCGAGGCCATGGGCAAGGGCGGGAAGCTCCGCATCTCCACGCGGCCCCTCCCCGGCGAGGACGCCGTGGAGATCGTGTTCCAGGACGACGGCCCGGGCATCCCGCCCGAGCTCATGCAGAAGATCTTCGACCCGTTCTTCACCACCAAGGAGAAGGGCACCGGCCTGGGGCTGTCGGTGGTGTACGGGATCGTCGAGCGCCACAAGGGGCGGGTGTCGGTGGAGAGCGAGCCGGGCAAGGGGACGCGCTTCACCATCCGGCTCCCCGCGGCGCGCGGTCCGTGACGTGGAGGCCATGCACCTGTGGTGGATCGGTGAGCGGGATCCCGGCGCGCGGACGCTCGAGCACGTGCGGCTCCACCTGGGGCGGGCGCTGGGGGCGCCGGTGCGCATCTTCGAGGCGCCGGAACGCCCCACCGACGCCTGGGATCCCCGGCGCAAGCAGTGGTCCACCGCGCGGATCCTGGCGTGGCTCGGCACCGTGGGCCCGCCCGGGAAGGTCCTGGCCGTGACCGACCAGGACCTCTTCATCCCCATCCTGACCTTCGTCTTCGGCGAGGCCCAGCTGGGCGGCCGGGCCGCCGTGGTCTCCACCGCGCGCCTCGGTGAGCCCGGCCTGCCCGACCCGCGCATCGCGCTGGAGCGGCTGGCCAAGGAGGCGGTGCACGAGGTCGGCCACTGCTTCGGCCTCGTCCACTGCGACGTGCCGGGGTGCGTGATGGGGCGGTCGGCCAGCGCGCGGGACGTGGATCGGAAGCGCGGGGATTTCTGCCAGAAGTGCCGCGGGCACGTGCGCCGCGGCGGGGGTGACGAGAGATGACCGGAGAGAACACCCGCGTGCTGATCGTGGACGACGAGGAGATCGTGCGCGAGTCGCTGGGCGGCTGGCTCCAGGAGGACGGCTTCCAGGTCTCCTCGGCGCCCGACGGCCGGACCGCCGTCGAGATGATGAAGGGCGAGCGCTGGAACGTGATGCTCGTCGACCTCAAGATGCCGGGGATGGACGGGCTGCAGGTCCTCGAGGAGGCCCGCAAGCTCCAGCCCGACGCGGCCATCGTCATGATGACGGCCTACGCCACCGTGGACACCGCGGTCACGGCGATGAAGCTCGGCGCGTTCGACTACCTCGTGAAGCCCTTCGATCCCGAGGAGCTGTCGATCCTGATGCAGAAGGTGGTGGCCCAGCAGAGCCTGCTGCGCGAGAACGCCGTCCTCCGCAAGGCCCTCAAGAAGGAGCACCGCTTCCGGGACCTCGTCTCGAAGAGCGCCGCCATGCAGCGGGTCTTCGAGCTCGCCCAGGTGGCGGCCCGCTCCAACTCCACCATCCTCGTCCTCGGCGAGAGCGGAAGCGGCAAGGAGGTGCTGGCCCGCACCATCCACGAGGAGAGCCCCCGGGCGCAGGGCCCCTTCGTGGCCATGAGCTGCGCGGCGCTCACCGAGACGCTGCTCGAGAGCGAGCTCTTCGGGCACGAGAAGGGCTCCTTCACCGGCGCGACGGCGCGGCGAAAGGGCAAGTTCGAGGCGGCCGCCGGGGGAACGCTCTTCCTGGACGAGATCGGGGACATCTCCCCCAAGCTCCAGCTCGACCTCCTCCGGGTGCTCGAGGAGCGGAAGTTCCACCGGGTGGGGGGGAACGAGCCCATCGAGGTGGACGTCCGGATCATCGCCGCGACGAACAAGGACCTCAAGAAGGCCGTCTCGGACGGGTCGTTCCGCGAGGACCTCTTCTACCGGCTGAACGTCATCCCCGTGCACCTGCCCCCGCTCCGGGAGAGGCGGGAGGACATCCCGCTCCTCGTCGAGCACTTCCTCGACCGCCTGGAGGCGGAGCTGAAGCGGCGCGTCCGGGTCTCGCCGGAGGCCATGGCCTCGCTCCTCGCCCACGACTGGCCCGGAAACGTCCGCGAGCTGCGCAACGTCCTGGAGCGGGGGGCGGTGGTGGCGCAGGGCGACGTCATCAAGCCGTCCGACCTGGGGCTCGCCCCGGCGCCGGCGCGGGCGCCCGGCTCGAACGCCCCCGGGGAGCCCGTGTCCCTCGAGGAGGTCGAGAAGCGCCACATCTCCGAGGTGCTCTCCCACACGGGCGGCAACGTGACCCAGGCCGCGCGGCTGCTCGGCATCGACCGGGTCACCCTCTACAACAAGATCAAGAAGTACCAGCTCCGCCGCGACGGCGAGGACGCCGACCCGTCCGCCGGCGCGTGAGCGCCCCGGCCGGGTGCCGGGATTCTTTACGTTCGGTGACTTTCTCGACGGCGCCGGCTCCCGGCGCCGTTTTCGCGTGTTTTCGCGACGTTGCGCCCCGGGCCGCCGGAACGCGCCGTTGAGGAACTCATCGTCGCGTCCCGCGACGTCCGGACGCCCCTGCCGGGGCGCGTCCAACCTACCGTGAACACGGCGGAATCCGGGAGGGCTCGGGAGGCCAGGATGGCCCGCGGCTTGAAGTGGGGTGGGGTGGGAGGACGCGACAAATGACCTGCCCGTACCTGACCGAGGTCACCATGGTGTTCTGCCAGGCCTCGCCGCAGAAGAAGCTGATCCCCAGCGACCGCATCAGCACCGCCTCCGCGTGCGAGGGCGACGCCTTCAACGGCTGCGCCCTCTACCGGGAGGCGCTCGCCCGCGCCCTCCACACCATCGAGGAGCTCGAGACCGAGATCGAGAAGTCCCGGGACAAGAAAGGAGCCCAGTCGTGATCGCCGCCACCGCCCTCGCCGTCGTCGCCCTCGTCGTCGTCGGATTCCTGAACCGCATCCCCTGAACCCGTCCGGAGAGCACACCATGAAGCTCGGCAGACGAACCTTCCTCCAGATCGCGGGCGCCACCGGCACCGCGGCGCTCGTGTCCCTGCCGGGGCGCGCCAGCGCCGTGGGCGGCGTCAAGACGCCCGGCGAGGACGAGAGCGCCGTCCTCGTCGACACCACGAAGTGCGTCGGATGCCGCGGCTGCGAGGCCGCGTGCGCCGAGGCCAACAAGCTCCCCGACCCGCCCTCCGACGCCGAGGCCTTCGCGGCGCGCCGGACCACCGGGCCGGAGTGCTTCACGGTCGTGAACCGGGCCGAGGTGGGCGACGGGAAGGACCACTTCGTGAAGCGCCAGTGCATGCACTGCGTGGAGCCGGCCTGCGCGTCGGCCTGCCCGGTGCGGGCCCTCGACAAGCAGGAGACCGGGCCGGTCGCCTACGACGGCTCGAAGTGCATGGGGTGCCGGTACTGCATGGTCGCCTGCCCCTTCTCCGTGCCCAAGTACCAGTACAACTCGCCGCTGCCGCTCGTGCGGAAGTGCACCTTCTGTGCGGGCCGCCAGGCGCAGGGCAAGCAGCCCGCGTGCGTGGGCGTGTGCCCGAACGGCGCGCTCACCTACGGCACCCGCGGCCGCCTCCTCGAGGAGGCCCGGCGCCGCGTCTTCGGCAACCCGGACAAGTACGTGCAGCACGTCTACGGCGAGCACGAGGCCGGCGGGACGAACTGGATGTACATCACCGACGTCCCCTTCGAGAAGCTCGGGTTCGAGGTCGCCGTGAACGACAACTCGTACCCCAAGCTCGTGAAGGGCGCCCTCGGCGTTCCCCCGGTGGTGATGACCCTCTGGCCCCCGCTGCTCATGGGGCTCTGGGCCTTCTCGCACCGGGACGGCAACGGGAAGAAGCACGACACGGATCACGGGGCCGGGAAGGCCGACGGAGGGAACCATGGCTAGCGTCGCCACGAACACCCACGGCCGCAGCGGGTCCTGGGCGCAGGAGAACCTCCTCCTCGGCATGTCCTTCAAGGACTACCTCCGGTCCCTGTGGACGCCCTTCAACGTGGTCGCCGCCGCCATCCTGGCGGTGGGGCTCCCGGTCCTGGTGATGCGGTTCTGGTTCGGCCTCGGCGCCACCACGAACCTCTCCCAGACGCAGCCCTGGGGGCTCTGGATCGGCTTCGACATGATGACCGGCATCGCGCTCGCCGCGGGCGGCTTCACCATCGGCGCGGCGGTCGAGATCTTCAACCTCGAGGAGTTCCACGCCATCGAGCGCCCGGCCATCCTCACCGGCTTCCTCGGCTACCTCATGGCGGTCATCGGCCTCATCGCCGACCTCGGCAAGCCCTGGAACATGGTCGGCATCTTCTCCAACAACGGCACCCAGTCGGTCCTCTTCGAGGTCGCCTGGTGCGTGGCCTGCTACACGACCGTCCTCTTCCTCGAGTTCTCCGTCCCCCTGTTCGAGTGGCTCGGGTGGGAGCGGTTCTACCGGCCGCTCAAGAAGGCCCTCCTCGCGCTCACCGTGCTCTCGGTCATGTTCTCGACGATGCACCAGTCGGCGCTGGGCTCGCTGTTCATCATCGCCCCGGGCAAGCTCCACCCGCTCTGGTACTCCGGGCAGATCTTCATCTTCTTCTTCGTCTCCGCGGTCATCGCCGGCATCTCCATGGTCATCGTGGAGAGCACCATCTCCCACAAGGTCTTCTCCTCGCAGCTCGAGGGGCACCACGTCGACATCGAGAAGATCACCTTCGGGCTCGCCAAGGCCGGCGCGGTGGTGATGTTCGCCTACTTCTTCCTCAAGCTGCAGGGCGTCATCGACAACCACGCCCTCGGGCTCATCGGGGTGGGCTTCTTCGGCAAGTGGTGGCTGGTGGAGATGCTCGGCTTCGTGCTGCTGCCCTCGATCATGTACGCCTGGGGCGCCCGCAACCGCAGCCTGCTCGTGGTCCGGATCGCGGCCATCATGGGCGTGCTCGGCATCGTGCTCAACCGGCTCAACGTCTCGCTGGTCGCCTACAACTACAACCAGCCCGTTCGCTACTGGCCCAGCTGGATGGAGATCGCGGTGTCGCTGGCGCTCGTCGTCATCGGCATCCTGGCCTTCCGCTGGATCGTGAACCGCATGCCGGTGCTCCGCCCGATGAAGGGCGCAGAGCAGCACCACTGAAGGGGGACGCCATGCACGGAAGCGAATTCCTCTCCGGATACGCAGCCAAGCTGATCGAGTACGGCCTCGCCGTCACCTACCTCGTCCTCTTCGTGGGCTTCTGGCGGTACGTGCAGGGCGGCCGCCGCCCCGCCGAGGCCGTCTCCCGCGCCGCCGCCTCGTCGCACGCCGAGGCCGCCGCTCCCGCGCACACCGGGTGGTTCGGGGTGCCGGACGGCGTGGCGCTCCACCCCGGCCACACCTGGGCCCGCCTCGAGGGGGACGGGTCGGTGTCGGTCGGGCTCGACGACCTGGGCCACCGGCTCGTCGGCGACCTCGACGGGATGGCCCTGCCCCACGCCGGAGCCCGGGTGGAGCAGGGGGAGCCGGCCGCGACGCTCCGCGCCGGGGGCAAGGCGGTCCGGATCGTCTCGCCGGTGGACGGCGAGGTGATCGCCTACAACGCCGACCCGGGTGGCGACTCCCCGTACGAGCAGGGCTGGCTCTTCAAGGTCCGCCCCACCGACTGGCGTCGCAGCAAGGCCCAGCTGCTCGACGGGCAGGCCGCCCGGCACTGGCTCGAGGAGCAGGGGCGCAGGCTGGCCTCCCGCCTGTCGCCGGAGGAGCCGGTGCCCGTGCTCCAGGACGGCGGCGCCCCGGTCCACGGCATCGCCCGCGAGATCGACCCGGAGCACTGGGACGACGTCGCCCGGGAATTCTTCCGCACGCAGGAGACCTGAGGACCGCCATGAGACTCCACGGAACGCACCTCCGCCGCCTCGCACTCGCCGCCCTCCTCTCCCTCGCCGGGGCCGCCGGCGCCGCCGAGACGCTCGCGCGGCTCCCGCCCGATTACGCCTTCAAGCAGGGCGAGGGCAGCCCGGGAACCGTGACCTTCAGCCACGCGAGCCACGTCGACCCGAAGAAGCCAGGCTGCACGAACTGCCACCCGAAGCTGTGGAAGACGCTGGAGAAGGGCGCGACCGTCGACGGCCAGCCCATCCGCCACGCGGTGATGGAGAAGGGCGGCCAGTGCGGCGCCTGCCACGGCAAGAGCGCCTTCAACTTCGACTCCTGCGACATGTGCCACCGGTAGCCGACGATCCGGGAGAAGGGAGAACGCCATGACCGCCATCCTCGACACGCTCGCCGCAGTGGGTGTCTTCCTGGCCGGGCTCGCCGCCCGTCTCGGGGTGGTGGTGCTCGTCATGGCGGTCCTCCTCGTTCCGGTGCTGGCGGTCTCCGGGGCGGCCCGGGCGCTCTCCGCGCTCCGGATGCGCCTCCTCGGCTACCGGTCGGCGGGCACCCTGCGGTTCCGCAACGGCCTCCTCTACGCGCCCGGCCACACCTGGGTGCGGGAGGAGGGCGAGCGGCTGCGGGTGGGCATCGACGACCTGGCGCAGCGCCTGCTCCCGTGGGCCGTGGCGGTGGACCTGCCGCGGCCCGGGCAGAAGGTGGTCGCCGGCGAGCCGGTGGCGCGGATCTCCTGCGGGGAGCAGGAGGCGTCGGTGGCCGCTCCCACCTCGGGGACGGTCGTGGCCGTGAACACCGACGTCCTGCGCGAGCCGACGCTGGTGAAGAGCGCAGGCTACGGCCGCGGCTGGCTCTTCGCCATCCGGCCCGACGACGGCACCTGGCGCGACCTGCCGCGGGGCGAACGCGCCCGGGCGTGGCTCGCCGCGGAGGGGGAGCGGCTCTCGCGGTTCTACGAGCAGCACCTGGGGTACGCGGCAGCGGACGGAGGCGAGCTCGTCGGGCCGCCGCAGTCGCTTCTCGGTGACTCCCAGTGGAAGGCGCTGACCCGCGCCTTCCTGCGGACCTGACCGGATCCTGGAGGGGGGGAGGCGAAAGGGGGCGCTCCCGACGGGGCGCCCCTTTCGCGCGCGCACAAACGGGCGAAAAGGTTGCGTCGCCCCGGGCTCCCGGAGGGGTCGGAGACGCGCATCCTGCGCGGCCGGGCCAACTCGCCCAACTGGAGCGGATGGCTCCATGATGAAATCAGAAATTTCCCAGGAACTTCATGCAAGTCAACACGGGTTCCGCTGGCGCGGGGGGGCCGGATCTGCTACACGCGTCCAGTTCCGGACGTGGACCCTCAGTCAACCTGGGGGCCCGCCGCCGGACGAGAGGAGACGCGATGAGGAAGCTCTTCCTGGTGCTGGCCGTGGTGCTCGCGGCCGGCGGTGCGCGCGCCGAGATCCCGGCCGAGCAGGATTCCTGCCTGGGCTGCCACGGCGGCGACCCGGGCAACGCGATGGACCTGCCGAGCGGGGAGAAGCTCTCCCTGTTCGTCGACCAGTCCGCGTTCGCGAAGTCGGTGCACGGCGACATGCTGCGCTGCACCGACTGCCACACCGACAAGTCCGACTACCCCCACGAGGCGCGCCCCTTCAAGACGCGCCGCGACGTGACGGTCGCCTACTACGAGCAGTGCAAGAAGTGCCACTTCGCGAACTACACGAAGACGCTCGACGGCGTGCACTTCCAGGTCGCCCAGAAGGGCAACCGGCAGGCCGCGCTGTGCGTCGACTGCCACGGCTCCCACGCCATCGGGCGCCCCGGCGAGCCGCGCACCCGCGTCTCCGACACCTGCTCCACCTGCCACAAGCAGGTCTACGAGATCTACACCCAGAGCGTGCACGGCAAGGCCGTGACCCAGGGCAACGGCGACGTGCCGGTCTGCACCGACTGCCACCGCGCCCACGACGTGGCCGATCCCCGGGCCGGCGCGCTCTCGCTGCGCACCGCCGAGATCTGCGGCCGCTGCCACACCGACGAGAAGCTGATGAAGCGCTACGGCCTCTCGTCGAAGGTCGTGGACACCTACCTGTCCGACTTCCACGGCATGGCCGCCACGCTGCAGAAGGGCAAGAAGGGCAAGGGCGATCGCATCGCCGCCGGCTGCACCGACTGCCACGGCGTGCACGACATCCAGCGCCCCGACGACCCGCGCTCCGCGGTGATGCAGGCCAACCTGGTGAAGACCTGCGGCAAGTGCCACGAGGGCGCCACCGCCGACTTCCCCAAGGCCTGGATGTCCCACTACGAGCCCACGCTGCAGAAGTCGCCGCTGGTGTGGAGCGTGCAGCTCTTCTACTACGTGCTCATCCCCTTCATCCTCGTGAGCCTCGTCCTCCAGATCGCGCTGCACCTCTGGCGCGTCGTGGTGAACCGGTGAGCGGCGGGGAGGCGAGCATGGAGGCCACGGGAGCCAGGAGCGCAACCATGAGCGAGCAGGCGGTCGGTGAGCAGGCCACGTACTTCACGCGCTTCTCGGCGAAGCAGCGGGTCGAGCACTTCGTCACCATGGTGGACTTCGTCGGGCTGGTGCTGACCGGCCTCCCGCAGAAGTTCTACACGGCGACCTGGGCCCAGTGGATCATCGGCAACCTGGGCGGGATCGACACCGTCCGGTGGCTCCACCGCTTCTTCGGGATCGTGCTGATCGTCTCGGTGATCCTGCACTTCGCCGGGGCGCTGCAGGCGATCCTCTCCCGCAAGGTCGGCTTCGCCATGGCCGTCAACAAGCGGGACTTCACCGACGCCGTCCAGACGCTCCGCTACTACCTCGGCCTCGAGGAGCGGCCCGCCGACTTCGACCGGTACGACTACAAGCAGAAGTGGGAGTACTGGAGCCTCATGATCGGCAACGTGATCATGATCCTCTCCGGGCTCACCCTCATGTACCCGGCGGTCGTGGCGCGCTTCCTCCCCGGCGAGATCATCCCGGCGGCCAAGGTGGCGCACTCGAACGAGGGGCTCATGGCCTTCCTCGTCATCACCATCTGGCACGTCTTCAACGCCCACCTGCACCCGGACGTCTTCCCCTTCGACGCCTCGATCTTCACGGGGAAGATCAGCCGGGAGCGCATGCACCACGAGCACCCGCTCGAGCTGGCGCGCCTCGAGGGACGGGAGCCGGGGGGGCACCACTAGGCCGCGCATGCCGGCCCAGCGCTGGCTCGACTTCGCCGGCCAGGCGATCTTCCACACGCTGGTCGCCGCGCTGGTGGTGGAGGCGCTCGTCCGGCTCTGGCGGGTCCGCCAGCCGGAGCAGCGCACCGGCTTCCGGCTGCTGGCGCTGGGATGGCCGCTCCTCGTCGTGCCCACGCTGTTCCTCGCCTTCCCCGGGCGGGAGGCGGAGGGATTCCGGGACTCCCGCGCGCTCTTCGCCGGGCGCCACTGGGACGACCTCGCCTTCCTCGGGATCGGGCTCTACGCCTGGTGGATCGCGGGGATGGCCCTCGCCGGCCTGGGGTTGTTCCTCCTCGACCTCGTGCCCTGGCTGCGGGCCCGGCGGTCCGGACCGCCCCCGTGGAAGG
>DAOMFN010000010.1:0-14594 GCA_035429785.1 Anaeromyxobacteraceae bacterium | reverse complement strand
CCCGAACGCGCCGTTCGACATCGCCACGACCACGTCGCCGGGGCGCGCCTGGGCGACCACGCCGGCCACGATCTCGTCGACGGTCCCGCAGGCCTGGGCGGGAACGCCCCGCGCCGTCACGTCGGCGGCGAGCCGATCCACGTCGAGCCGCTCGGCCTCGGGCACGCGGTCGGTGGGTGCGGGGCGGAGCAGCCAGACGGCGGCCGCGTCGCCGAAGCTGCGGGCGTACTCCTCCTGGTGCAGGTTGCGGCGGCTGGTGTTGGAGCGGGGCTCGAAGGCCACGAGGAGCCGCGCCCCCGGGTACGATCCGCGGATGGCGGCGAGCGTCCGGTCGACCGCGGTGGGGTGGTGGGCGAAGTCGTCGATCACCGTCACCCCGCCCGCGACGCCGCGCACCTCCTGGCGCCGCTTCACGCCCCGGAAGGCCTCCAGCCCGTCGGCGATCTCGCGGAACGAGAGCCCGAGCCGGGTGGCGGCGGCGGCCACGCCGAGCGCGTTCTCCACGTTGTGGGCGCCCCCCACCGCGAGCCGCACCGCACCGAGGTCGAGCCCGCGGTGCACGAGCCGGAAGCGCGCCCCGTCCGCGCCGAGCGCGAGCCCGCGCGCCTCCCAGTCGGCGACGCGCTCCACGGAGTAGCTCTCCACGAGGCAGCGCGCGCGCCGCGACACGTCGGTGACGCTGTCCCAGGTGGAGCAGGCGGCGAGGTAGCCGTCCTCGGGCAGCAGGTCCACGAACCGCTCGAAGGCGCTCCGGTAGTGGGCCTCGTCCCGGTAGATGTCGGCGTGGTCGAGCTCGCAGGAAGTGAAGATCGCGGTCCGGGGCCGGTAGTGCAGGAACTTGGGCCCCTTGTCGAAGTAGGCGGTGTCGTACTCGTCCCCCTCGACGACGAACGCGTTCCCCTTCCCCAGCCGGAAGTTGGACTCGAAGTCGCGGGTGACGCCGCCCACGAGGAAGGACGGGTCCCGCCCGGCGTGGTGGAGCACGAAGCCCATCATCGCGCTCGTGGTGGTCTTGCCGTGCGTCCCGACGACCACGACGCCGTGGCGCGGCCCGATGAAGACCTCGCCGAGCGCCGCCGGGAAGGAGACGTGGGGCAGACCGCGCTCCCGCATCGCCGCCGCCTCCGGGTTCACGGCGCGCACGACGTTCCCCACCACGACCACGTCGGGCCTCGCCGCGTCCAGGTTCTCCGGGCGGTAGCCCTGCATGACCCCGATGCCCCAGCGCTCGAGCTGGGTCGACATCGGCGGGTAGACGTTCTCGTCCGACCCGGTGACCTCGTACCCGGCGGCCTTCAGCATCCCGGCGAAGGAGCCCATCCCGGTGCCGGCCACGCCGATGAGGTGCACCCGGCGCACGCGCTTCCAGTTCACGCCACCCGCCGTCCCCGTCACGTCGTCGCCTCCGCCACCGCATCGTGGAACGCCCGCCGGAGCTCCCGGATCGCCTCCGGCCGCCGGCCGCCGGGGTGGACGTGGTTCGTGAGCAGCGCGCAGGCGAGCCCGCGGTCCCGGTCCAGCCACAGCGAGCACCCGGTGTAGCCCAGGTGCCCGATCGCGCCAAGGGGGCCGCGCCCGAGCAGGCTCCCGATGGACGAGCTCTCCCCGCTCGGCGTGTCCCATCCCAGCGCCCGCTCGCTCCCGGGCGTCCGGTCGTCCCGCCGCGCGAACTCCGCGGCCACGCCGGCGTCGAGCAACCGTCCTCGCCCGGCGAGCGCGTCGAGCCACTCCCGCCCGAGCACCGCGACGTCCGCCGCGGACGAGAAGAGGCCGGCGTGCCCGGCCACGCCCCCCATGGCCCAGGCGTTGTCGTCGTTCACGGTCCCGCGGTTCACCTCGCGCCGGTGCGGGCAGTCCTCGGTGGGCGCGAAGGTGTGGCCGGCGCAGGGACCGAGCCCGACCGCGAGCCGCCCGGCGTCCACGAAGAAGGTGTCGCGCATCCCGAGCGGCACGGTGACCCGCCCGGCCACGAGCCGGTCGAGCGTCTCTCCCCCGGCGGCCTCCAGCAGGAACCCGAGCGCCACGAAGGCGGGATCCCCGTACAGCGCCCGGGTGCCCGGCGCGGCCTCGAGCGGCTCCGCCCAGAGCGCCTCCTCGACGATCCTCCGGCCCCGGGCGAACGCCTCCGACAGGTCGCGCGGACGCTCGCCGGGCGGCAGGAAGGCCTGGCCCGCGACGGGATCGGCCATCGCCCCCTCGTACCAGGGGCGCCATGCGGGGAGCCCGGACGCGTGGGCGAGCAGCTGCCGGACGGTCACCCGCTCGCGCCCGCCGCCCGAGAACCGGGGAAGCCATCGCGCCGCCGGCTCGTCGAGGCCGACCCGTCCCTCCTGGACGAGGAGCGCCGCCACCGTGGCCACGACGGGCTTCGTGAGCGAGGCGACGTCGAAGAGGTCGCGGGTGCCGGCCGAGGCCCCGCCGCGCGAGGCGTGGACGACCCGGCCCTCCCGGAGCACCACCGCGTCCCAGGCCGGCGCCACCCCGGCGCGGTGACCCGACGCGAGGACGTCCTCCACGCCCGGGAGCACCGGGGCGGTCCCGGTCACGTGGTCGCGCCCTGCTCGAAGACCAGGCGCGGCGGCCCCTCCGAGGGCTGGCGCGGGGCCACCACGGTCACCATCGACCCGAGCGGCAGGGCGAAGTGCTCGTCCTCGTGCCCGGCCGGGATCCCCTCCACGGTGGGAACGCCGAGATCCCAGGCCACCCGGCGCACCACCTCGACCCCCTCCAGGTCGGGGTCGTCACACTGGGTGAACTGGCCGACGGCGAGGCCGGCCACGCGGTCGAGCGCGCCGGCGAGCCGCAGCTGCATGAGCATCCGGTCGATCCGGTAGGGGCGCTCCCCCACGTCCTCGAGGAAGACCACGCCCCCCGCGAAGCGCGGCTGCCAGGGGGTCCCGCAGAGGGAGGCGAGCACGGTGAGCGACCCGCCCACGAGCGGCCCGGAGGCCACGCCGGGTCGCAGGGTGGCGGAGGCGAGCACCCCGCGCCCGGGCGGCGGCGTCGGCGACCGCCGGTCGGACACCGGCGGAACCCCTCCGAAGAGGAGCCCCTCCAGGTGATCGAGCGACGGGGCCCCGAGCCGGCCGAGCTGGGTCACGACCGGGCCGTGGACGGTGACGAGGCCGTTGCGGTTCAGGAGGACGTGCAGCGCGGTGATGTCGCTGAAGCCCACGAAGACCTTGGGCGGGTGGAGGATGCGGGCCGCCTCCAGCCGGGGGAGCAGCCGCACCGCGCCGTACCCGCCCCGGGCGCACCAGACGGCCCGGGCCTCCGGGTCGCTCGCGGCCTCGTGCCACTCGGCGAGCCGCCGGGCGTCGTCCCCGGCGAGGTAGCCCGCGCGGGCGAAGACGTCCTCGCGCATCCGGGGGACGAGCCCGAGGCGATCCCGGAGGACGCCGAGCCCCTTCTCGAAGGCGTCGGGGTCGAACGGGCCGGACGGGGCGATGATCCGGACCACGTCGCCCCTTCTTAGGGCTGGCGGCTTGATCACTTCCGGAGCATATCCGCGGGGCAGGCCCGGGTCGAGATCGCCGCAGCGCGTCAAGGTCGCGTCCCGGAGCGCGTTTGTTCGCGCACCGAACCCTTTGCTACGTTGCCCGTCCCGGCCCCGCGCCGGGCCGCATCCACGCCCCGAGAGGACGACCGCCCATGGCCGAGAGAATCACGACCGACGGTGAAACCTTCTTCCCCTCCGCCGAGGTCATCGCGCAGGCGCGCGTGAAGGACTGGGACGCCATGGCGAAGGCCGCCCTGGCCGACCCCCAGGCCTTCTGGGCCCGCGAGGCCGAGGAGCTCGAGTGGTACCGGAAGTGGGACAAGGTCCTCGACGACTCGAAGAAGCCCTTCTACAAGTGGTTCGCGGGCGGGCAGTGCAACATCGTCCACAACGCCCTCGACCGGCACCAGAAGAGCTGGCGGAAGAACAAGCTCTCGCTCGTCTGGGTGGGCGAGCGCAACGAGGTCCGCACCTACTCGTACTTCGCGCTCAACCGCGACGTCTGCAAGTTCGCCAACGTCCTCAAGGCCATGGGCGTCCGCAAGGGCGACCGGGTCACCATCTACATGCCGCGCATCCCCGAGATCGTCATCGCGATGCTCGCCTGCGCGAAGATCGGGGCCATCCACTCGGTCGTCTACGGCGGCTTCAGCGTGGACGCGCTCCAGGGGCGCATCGAGGACAGCGAGTCGAAGGTGGTGGTCACCGCCGACGGCGGCTTCATGAACGGCAAGGTCGTCGAGCTGAAGAAGATCGTCGACGACGCCGTCCGCCATGCACCCACGGTGGAGACGGTGATCGTGGTGCAGCGCACCGGCCACGAGGTGCGCATGGAGCCGGGGCGCGACTACTGGTACCACGACCTCATGAAGCTGCCGCTCGCCACCGGCGTGGCGGCCACCGAGGTGATGGACGCCTACGACCCGCTCTACATGCTCTACACCTCGGGCACGACCGGCAAGCCGAAGGGGCTCATCCACTGCCACGGCGGCTACATGGTCGGCGTCTACTCCACGCTGAAGTACGTCTTCGACGTGAAGGACGAGGACCGCTACTGGTGCGCCGCGGATCCGGGCTGGGTGACCGGCCACTCGTACATCGTCTACGGGCCGCTCCTCATGGGCGCGACCACCTTCATGTACGAGGGCGCTCCGACCTACCCGTACCCGAACCGCTGGTGGCACCTCGTCGAGAAGTACGGCATCACCATCCTCTACACCGCGCCCACGGCCATCCGCGGGCTCATGCGCTTCGGCGAGTCGTGGCCCAACCGGCACGACCTCTCCACGCTGCGGCTCCTCGGCTCGGTGGGCGAGCCCATCAACCCGGAGGCCTGGAAGTGGTACCACCGGGTCATCGGCAAGGGGCGCTGCCCCATCATGGACACCTGGTGGCAGACCGAGACCGGCATGTTCCAGCTCACGCCGACGCCGGTGGTGCCGCTCAAGCCGGGCTCGGCCACCCGCCCCTTCTTCGGCCAGGACGCCGAGATCCTCGACGAGGAGGGCAAGCCGGTGGCCGACGGCGACGAGGGCTTCCTCGCGCTGAAGAACCCGTGGCCCGCCGCCGCGATCACCATCTACAAGGACCCCGAACGCTACGTGAAGCAGTACTGGACGAAGTACCCGGGCAAGTACATGGCCGGCGACTCGGCCAAGCGGGACAAGGACGGGTACTTCTGGGTCATCGGCCGCACCGACGACGTCATCAAGGTGTCGGGCTACCGGCTGGGCACCGCCGAGGTGGAGAGCGCGCTCGTCAGCCACCCCGCCGTCGCCGAGGCCGCCGTCATCGGCGTCTCCCACGAGGTGAAGGGGCAGGCCATCTACGCCTACTGCATCCTCCGCAAGGGCTTCAAGGAGAGCGAGGAGCTCGCCGACGAGGTGAAGACCCACGTGGGCAAGCACATGGGTCCCATCGTCCGGCCGGAGAAGATCACCTTCGTCGAGTCGCTGCCGAAGACCCGCTCGGGGAAGATCATGCGCCGCGTCCTCAAGGCCCGCGCGCAGGGGCTCCCGGAGGGCGACGTCTCCACCCTGGAGGAGTAACCGGACCGGGACGTTCACGGAGCGCCCGACCCCCAGGAGGGGTGATCGGGCGCTTCCTGCTTTCCCGGTTTCGGGGTAAACACCTCGAAACCCCGAAGGAGATCACATGAGAATCGTCGCCGCCGCCGTTCTGCTCGCCCTCGCCCTTCCGGCCGTCGCCGCCGACCCGAAGACGGAGGACGACAAGACCATGTACGCGCTCGGCGCGATGGTTTCCCGGAACTTCAAGGAGTTCAAGCTGAACGCCGAGCAGGTGAAGCAGGTCCAGAAGGGCATGACCGACGCCCTCACCGGCAAGAAGCTGGCGGTCGACCTCGAGAAGCAGCAGCCCAAGGTCCAGGAGTACCTGAAGGCCTACGTCCCCACCCAGCCGGGCGGCCAGCCGGACCCGAAGGCGGCCAAGGTCGCCCCGGACAACAACACCCTCTACGCGCTGGGCGCGCTCGCCTCCCGGAACCTGACGGAGCTGTCCCTCTCGCCGGGGCAGGTCGCGATGATGGAGAAGGGCATGGCCGACGCCCTCGCCGGCAAGAAGCTCCTCGTCGACACCGCCGCCTACGAGCCCAAGATCCAGGAGTTCGCGAAGGCCAAGATGACCGCCTCCGCCGAGGCCCGCAAGACGCGCGAGGCGGGCGTCGCCGCCGAGTACGCCGCCAAGCCGGGCGCGGTGAAGACCAACTCGGGGCTCGTCTTCCTCTCGGTGAAGCCCGGCACGGGCCCCTCCCCGGCCGCCACCGACAAGGTGAAGGTGAACTACGAGGGCAAGCTCGTCGACGGGACGGTCTTCGACAGCTCCTACAAGCGCGGCCAGCCCATCGAGTTCGGCCTCAACCAGGTCATCCCCTGCTGGACCGAGGGCGTGCAGAAGATGAAGGTCGGAGGCGAGGCCACCCTCGTGTGCCCGCCCAGCATCGCCTACGGCGAGCGCGGCGCCCCGCCCACCATCCCGGCCAACGCCACCCTGATCTTCAAGGTCGAGCTGCTCGGCGTCACCCCGACGCCGGCCGCCAAGTGAGCCTGCCATGATCGCGTCGGCCCTCCTCCTCGTCGCCCTGGCCGCGGAGCCCGCCGCGGCCCCCGCGCCGGCTCCCGCGCCGGCACAGCCTGCCAAGGCCGGGGCGAAGGCGCCCGCGAAGGGCCCCGCGCTCGAGACCGAGCGCGACAAGACCCTCTACGCGCTGGGCGTCGCCGCCTCGGAGAGCTTCAAGGTCTTCAAGCTCACCCCGGCCGAGCTCGCGGTGGTGCAGCGGGGGCTCTCCGACGCGGTCCTGGGCAAGCCCATCGCGGTCGACATGTCGGTCTACCGGCCCAAGGTGAACGAGCTCGCCACCCAGAGCTACGGCGACCGCAGCCGGGCCGCCATCGCCCACTTCGCGAAGGAGAAGGGCGCCGTCATCCTGCCGGGCGGGGTCGTCTACCTCCAGGCGAAGCAGGGCACGGGCCCGTCGCCCACCGACTCCGACTCGGTGAAGGTCGAGTACGAGGGCAAGCTCCCCGACGGCAGCACCTTCGACTCGTCGAAGCGGCAGGGCGGCCCGGTGGTGGCGGTGCTCTCGAGCGCCATCCCCTGCTGGAAGGAGGGGCTCAAGAAGATGAAGGTGGGCGGCCGCGCCCGCATCGTCTGCCCGCCGGCGACGGCCTACGGCGACGCCGGGAAGCCGCCCTCCATCCCGCCCAAGTCGGCGCTCATCTTCGACGTGGACCTCCTGTCCATCGAGGCTCCGGCGGCGGCGCCTGCGGCCGCTCCCGCCGCGCCCGCGAAGTAGCAGAGCCGGCTTTGCCCCCGCACGGGGGCACGGCGACCCGGTCGCCCCGTTCGGGCCCGCCCCAGGAGAATCCTGGCGGCGGGCCTTCTCTTGTCCGGTGATGGGCGGATGGCGTCGCTGCCCCCCACACCGGAGGTTCCCGTGCACCCTCGCGCTCCCCTCTCCACGCCGCGTCCTTCGGCCCGGCTCTCCGCCCTCGCCGCGACCGCGGCCTCGCTCGCCGCCGCGGCCATGGCCCTCGCCCCTGCTCCCGCCGGGGCCTGCACGACCTTCCGGGTCCGCTCGCAGGACGGGGCCTGGATCGTGGGGCGCTCGATGGAGCTGGGCCTCGTGCTCCAGAGCCAGCTCATGGTGGTCCCGCGCGGGTTCGCCCTGTCCTCCACCCGCCCCGACCTGAAGCCGGGGACGGCCTGGACCACGCGGTACGGGTTCGTGGGGATGAACGCGCTCCACGCCGACGTCTCCAACGACGGCATGAACGAGGCCGGGCTCTCGGTCGGCACCCTCTACTTCCCGGGCTTCGTCGGCTACCAGCCCTTCCCCTCCGACGGGCGGGACGCCATCTCCAACCTCGAGCTGTCGAACTGGCTGCTCTCCCGCTTCGCCACCGTGGACGAGGTGAAGGCGGCGCTCCCGAAGGTGGTGGTCTACGACCTCACCATGCCGCCGGCGGGCCCCCAGCCGCTGCACTGGGCCATCTCCGACGCGCAGGGCGGGTCGATCGTCGTCGAGTACGTGGGGGGCAAGCTCCTCGTGCACGAGAACCCCATCGGCGTGCTCACGAACTCGCCGCCCTTCGACTGGCACATGACGAACCTCCGGAACCACGTCAACCTGACCAACCTGAACGTGGAGCCGCTCCGGCTGGGGACGGTGGAGATCCTGCCGCTGGGGCAGGGGTCGGGGCTGCTCGGCATCCCGGGCGACTACACGCCGCCGAGCCGCTTCGTCCGCGCGACGGCGCTCGCCTTCTCCGCGGCGCCGGTGGCGACGGCCCTCGACGGCGTGAACCTCGCCTTCCACATCCTGAACGCGGTGGACATCCCCATCGGCGCGGTGGCCGAGAAGGTGGTCCCGAAGGACGGCGGCCCGGCGAAGCTCGCCTTCGAGCAGACCCAGTGGGCGACGGTGCACGACCTCCAGAACCGCACCTGCTACTTCCGCACCTACGGGAACCTGGCCATCCGCAAGGTGGACCTCCGCCGCCTCGACTTCACGGGCAAGCGGATCCTGCACGTGCCGGTCTCCACCGAGATGCAGGTGGACGACCTGACCGCGCAGGCGCGGTAGGCGGCGCCGCACGCCGCGGCACGGCAGGCCCTACTCGGAGACCGTGACGACCTTCTTCAGCCCCGAGCCGGGGCTGCGGAAGGCGTCCGGGGCGTCGTCGATGGAGACGCGGCTGGCGATGAGCCGCTGCAGCGCGCCGGGCCAGCGGCGGGCGAAGAGCCCGAGGTCCTGGATGGCCGCCCGGTAGGCCTCGGCGCTGGGGTGCACGGGCCCGATGATGACCTGGTTCCGCTGCACCATGCCGTGGAGGAGGTAGCCGGCGTCGAGGGTGAAGGCGCCGCGGCGGCCGGGGATGCCGGTGAGCAGGTACACGCCGTTCCGGCCGAGGTGCTCCATGGCGGCGAGCGCGTCGGGGGTGGCGCCGGTGGCCTCGAACATGACGTCGATGCGCCCGAGGTGGCCAGCGAGCGACTGCAGCTTCTCCTCGTCGGCGGAGACGAACTGCGCGCCCACCGACTCGGCGAACTCGGCCTTCTCCCCACGACCGTGGTGCGAGTAGATGGTGACCTTGTAGCCGCGGACCACGAGCGCCATCGTGCCGAGGAGCGCGACCGGCCCGGCGCCGAGCACGAGCGCCCGCTTGCCGGAGCCGCCGGTCTCCCCCAGCGCCGACCAGGGGAGCCGCTTCTGCACCTGCTCGAGCTCGGCGATGGCGGTCTCGGCGAGCGCGAGCGGCTGGGTGAGCACCCCCACGTCGCGCAGCTCGCGGGGGACGGGCTGGAGCCAGCGGGCGTCGTCGGCGAACTTCTCGCAGAGGAAGCCGTGGGCGTCCTTGATGCCGCGCTGGCTGTACTCGCCGGAGAGGCAGAAGTCGGGGCGCCCCATCCGGCAGGCGCGGCAGGTCTCGCGGCGGCAGGGGCGCCGCACGGTGGGCACGACGAGGTCGCCGGGCCGGATGCGCCGGACCGACGACCCGACCTCCACGACCTCGCCGATGGCCTCGTGGCCGAGGATGAGGTACGGCGAGTCGGGGGGTGGCGAGCCCATCCGGTAGGAGGCGATCTCCCGGTCGGTGCCGCAGAAGCCCACGTCGAGCACCTTCACGACCACGTCGCCGGGGGCGAGGATGGCGGGCTCGCGGTGATCGACCAGGCGGAGCGCGCGCTCCTCGGGGAAGACGGCGACGGCTTTCATCGGGACTCCGGGATCGCCCTAGAGATTCTGCGACAGGATGAGGTTCACGTACTGGGCGCGCTCGAAGGCGCGCGGGTCGCGGGCCTCCTTCTGCGAGAGCGAGCCGCGGAAGTCGGCGATCGCCGAGTAGTGGCCGCGCTCCATCCAGTCGGAGAGGCCGGTGCGGAGCGTGGCGAGGTGGGTGACGCCGTTGCGGAGCAGGGTGGCCGCGAGCTGCACCACGGTGGCGCCGGCGAGCAGCATCTTCACGACGCCGGCGGTGTCGTGGACGCCGGTGGAGGCCGCGATGTCGGCCTTGACGCGCCCGTAGAGGATGGCGGTCCAGCGCAGCGGCAGCAGCATCTCCCAGGGGTGGCTGAGCTGCATGGAGCTGTTCAGCGCCAAGCGGTCGAGGTCGATGTCGGGCTGGAGGAAGCGGTTGAAGAGCACGATCGCGTTCACGCCCTCGGCGTCGAACTTCCTCGCCACGTTGGCGAAGGAGGTGAAGTAGGGGGAGAGCTTGAGGGCGATGGGCACCTTCACGGCCCGGCGCACCGAGCGCACGATCTGGAGGTACTCCTTCTCCATGTCCTCGCCGGTGACCGAGGCGTCGGCCCCGACCCCGTAGATGTTCACCTCGATGGCGTCGGCGCCGGCGTCCTCGAGCTGCTTCGCGTACTCGCTCCAGCTGCCGGCGGCGGCGGCGTTCAGGCTGGCGATGACCGGGATGCGCACCGACTTCTTCGCCTTGTCGAGGAGCCGGAGGTACTCCCGCGGCCCGATGCGCTGGGGCGGCAGGTAGCTGCGCGCCTCGGGGTTGGCGTCGGCCTGGAAGGACACCGCCTCCTCGAGCGCGGTCTCGGCCGCCTCGATCTGCTCCTCGAAGAGGCTCCGCAGCACGATGGCCCCGGCACCGCTCGCCTCGGCGGTCTGGAAGTTCTCGGGCTTGTTGGAGAGGGAGGAGCTGGCAACGACGAGAGGACTCGGAAGCTCGAGCCCCATGTACCGCGTCGAGAGGTCGCTCATAGGACCGCCATCCTCGCCTTTCAGGGGAGGCTTGTGAAGGGGTTCCGGAAGGGATAGGACTCCCCGCTCCCGGAGGCAACCATCCCGCCGCAGAACGACCGTTCCGGCCTGGCCTATGCGCTGGCCGCCTACCTCGCCTGGGGGCTGTCCCCGATCTACTTCAAGGCCCTCCGGCCGAGCGGACCCCTGGAGATCCTGTCCTGGCGGGTGGTGGCGTCGGTGGCCCTGCTCGGGCTCATGACCTGGGCCATGGGGCGGGGGGCCGAGGCGGCACGGTCGTTCCGGGAGCCGCGCCGCGCCCTCACCTTCGCGGCCACCACGCTCCTCATCTCCTGCAACTGGCTCCTCTACATCTGGTCGGTGAACACGGGGCACCTCTTGGAGGCGAGCCTGGGCTACTTCATGAACCCGCTCGTCACCATCCTCCTCGGGGTGGCCTTCCTCCGGGAGGGGCTCGACCGGCGGCAGCAGGTGGCGGTGGGGCTGGCGGCGGTGGGGGTGGCCTGGATGGTCGTCTCCCACGGGCGGCTCCCCTGGATCTCGCTCGCGCTCGCGGTGTCGTTCGCGCTCTACGCGCTCCTCCGGAAGCGGGAGGGCATCGACGCGGTGGCGGGGCTGCTCGTCGAGACGTCCCTGCTCGCGCCCCCGGCCGCGGGGTGGCTCCTGTGGCTCTGGTGGCGCGGCGAGGCCCACTTCGGGACCTCCCCGGGGATGTCGGTGCTCCTGCTCTCGGCGGGGGCGGTGACGGCGCTGCCGCTCGTGTGGTTCACCATCGGCGTGCACCGGCTGCGGCTCTCCACGGTGGGGCTGCTCCAGTACGTGGCGCCGACCCTGCAGTTCGGGCTGGCGGTGCTGCTCTACCGGGAGCCCTTCGACGCCTCGGTGGCGGTGACCTTCGCCTTCATCTGGGCGGGGCTGGGGCTGTACACCGCCGACGCGGTGGCGAAGGCCCGGCGGCGGGAGCGGGCGCCGGCGGTCGAGCCGCTCGATTGAGACCGGGGTCTTAGCCCTTCTTCACGGTCTCGGGGCGCACGGTCACGACGGGCATGGGCGCGCGGCGCACGACCCGCTCGGCCACCGACCCGAGGAGCACGTGGGCGAGGCCGGTGCGCCCGTGGGTGCCGACCACGACGGCGTCGAACTTCCCGTCCTCGGCGGCGGCCACGATCTCCATGGCGGGCTCGCCGACCGCCTTGGCGGTGGCCACCCGCGGTGCGCCGTCGCCGAGGGCCTCGGACCTCCAGCGCGCGAGCAGCGCGTCGGTCTGCTCCGCGAGCTCCTGGAGCATGCCGGTGGCGGGGAGCACGGTGCCCTCGGGCAGGGTGTACCCGGGGAGCGGATAGGCGTGGAAGACGGTGACCTCGCCGTCGAAGCGGCGGGCCAGCTCGCAGGCCACGCGGAGCGCACTGCGCGATGCGTCGGAGAAGTCGACGGGGCACAGAATCTTCTTCCACTCGAGGGCCATCACTTGTCCTTCCATTGCCCGAAGAGGAACTCCTCCTCCGCAGGCGAGAGGTCGAACCGCTGACCCGCCTCGGAGATGAGCTTCGCGCGCGACGCCTTCGGATCGACTGCGCGCTGCTCCGCGAGCCACGTCAGCGCCCGGCGCAGCGCGTCCCCTTTCGGGGCTAGGCCCTCACCCTCGCCCATGTCGCACCTCCTTGCACCCAAACTTACGCCTGCCCGGCGAGCCTGCAAGACCCCGGCTTGGCAGGGACCGCTGCGCGGGGCGCAGCCATCGGCTAGACCCCCTGCCGGGACGGTCCGGCCCTGGCGGGACCGGACGGGAGGACGGCACGGGCATGCGATTCGCGACGCTCAAGGACGGGACCCGCGACGGACGGCTCTGCGTCGTCGCCCAGGACGGCAGCCGGCTCGCGGACGCGTCGGGCGTCGCCCGGAGCCTCCAGGCGGTCCTGGACGAATGGGAGTCCGTCCTGCCCCGCCTCCGGGACATCGCGGCCGGGGTGGAAGCAGGGCGGGTCCCCACCGAGCCTGTGGACGTCCGTCGCCTCCAGGCCCCCTTGCCGCGCGCCTACGAGTGGGTGGACGGGTCGGCCTACCTGAACCACGTCCGGCTGGTGCGCCGGGCCCGGGGCGCGGACCTCCCCCCGTCCCTCGAGACCGACCCGCTCGTCTACCAGGGAGGCTCGGGCGTCCTGCTCGGACCCGCCGACGACATCCCCCTCGTCGACCCGGGCTTCGGCCTCGACTTCGAGGGGGAGATCGCCGTCGTCCTGGGCGACGTTCCGCTGGGGGCGCGGGGCGCCGACGCCCTCTCCCGGGTGCGGCTCGTCACGATGGTGAACGACGTGACGCTCCGGAACCTCGTCCCGGCCGAGCTCGCGAAGGGATTCGGCTTCTTCCAGTCGAAGCCCTCCACGGCCTTCGCACCCTTCTTCGCGACCCCCGACGAGCTCGGCGACGCGTGGCGCGATGGCCGGGCCCACCTGAGGTTCCGGGTCTGGCTGAACGGAGCGGTGGTGGGGGACCTCGACAGCGGACCGGAGATGCACTTCTCCTTCCAGCAGCTCATCGAGCACGTCGCCCGCACCCGCGCCTTCACGGCGGGTACGATCCTGGGCAGCGGCACCGTGTCGAACGCCGACCCGGCCCGCGGGATCTCCTGCCTCGCCGAGCGGCGGACGATCGAGATCCTCTCGTCCCCGGACCGCACCCCCAGGACGCCCTTCCTCGCCGCCGGCGACCGGGTGGCCATGGAGGCCTTCGACGCCAGCGGCCGCAGCGTGTTCGGCCGCATCGAGCAGGTGGTTCGGGCCGTCTAGACCACCCGCGGCTCCTCGCCCAGTTCCCAGACCAGGCCGTCCGGGGCCCGCCCGCTCACCCGCACGTACCCGCGGTGGATGCCGTGGAGGTGGTGCCCCGCGCAGAGCGAGACCAGGTTCCCCTCCTCGTCCTCGCCCCCGCGGGATCGCCAGACCACGTGGTGGGCGTGGACCGCCGCCCGGCTGCACCCCGGAACCTGGCAGTAGCCCCCGTCCCGCTCGATGGCGCGCCGCTGGGGCGTGCTCTTCCGCGATCGCAGCCCCTGCCACGCCGCGATGAAGTGCTCGCACACGATGCGGAGGCAGTCGCCCGGCGCGAGCCACCGTCCCTCCGCGCGCATCACGGCCCGGAACGCCTCGTTCACGAGCCCCGACACGCGGTGCGGCACGACGACCGACACCCGCCCCCGTGCACACATCTGCGCCTTCTCCTCCCCCTCGACCTTCCGGCGCAGTTCCACGCAGGTGCAGGCCTCGGCGATCCGGACCCAGTGCTCGACGTCGCGCGGCACCGCCACGCCGGCGACCAGCCTCGCCTTCTCGTAGCTCACCCTTCCCGCCCGCATCGCCTCCCGCAGGCCCGGCAGCTCGTGCAGCTTCCGCTCGAGCCAGACCCGCTGCGCCACCGTGCGCTCGCCCATGCCCAGCCGCTCCGCGCAGTAGTGGCGGAAGGACGCGAACCCGAGCGACCTCCACAGCCCGAACGCCTGCACCAGGAGCCCCAGGTGCCCGACCAGGTCGTCCCAGCCGTCGCGCATCGCCGACAGCTCGCGCAGCCGCGCCGCCACCGCGTGCGGGTCGCCCTCCGCGGCCTCCGGCGCCGCCACCGGCTCCGGCCAGAGCAGCCGCTCCCACCGCCGCGTCTCCGCCTCCAGCGCCGCCTCGAGGTCCTGGAGCCGGCGCTCCGCCCACGGAGCACTGCCGCCGCCCTCCGCATCCGCCTGCGCAGCACCACCATCCCCACCAGGCCCGCCCGCGTCCTCCGGCCCCGCGCCCCCCCGCCTGGGCTCGTCGCCCGGCTGCGCCCCCAGCGACTCCTGGCACATGGCCTCCAGGCGTTGCCAAC
>DAOMFN010000009.1:0-14779 GCA_035429785.1 Anaeromyxobacteraceae bacterium | reverse complement strand
GTACACTGCGCGCCGTCCGGGCGAAACGAGGCCTTGATCCGCTTCCAGCTCCTCGCCGGGGACGGCGCCGCCCGCCGCGGCCGCCTCGAGACTCCCCGCGGGACGATCGAGACCCCGGTCTTCATGCCGGTGGGCACCGCGGGGACCGTGAAGGGCATGTCCCCGCGCGACCTCGAGGAGCTGGGCGCCCCCATCATCCTCGGCAACACCTACCACCTGTACCTGCGCCCCGGGCACGAGCGGGTGCGGCGCCTGGGCGGCCTCCACCGGTTCATGTCCTGGGGAGGGTCGGTGCTCACCGACTCCGGCGGCTTCCAGGTCTACAGCCTCCAGGGCGCCGGCAAGGAGGGGGGCGACTCCCTCGTCCGCATCGCCGAGGAGGGGGTCACCTTCCGCAGCCACCTGGACGGGTCGCGCCACTTCCTCTCGCCCGAGGCGTCGATCCGGGTGCAGCTCGACCTCGGGGCCGACGTGATCATGGCCTTCGACGAGTGCCCGCCGGCGAAGGCGGAGCGCGCCTACCACGAGCAGTCGCTCGCCCGGACGCAGCGCTGGCTGGTGCGCTGCCGGGACGCGTGGCTCGCCGCCGAGCCGCCCCACGGGGAGCGGCCGGCCCTCTTCGGCATCGCCCAGGGGGGCCTGTTCCCCGACCTCCGGCGCCGCGCCATCGAGGAGGCCGCCGCCCTCGACCTGCCGGGATACGCGCTCGGCGGCTACGCGGTGGGGGAGGAGACCGCGGAGATGTGGGAGGGGGTGGCCCGCCACGCGCCCGACCTTCCCCGGGAGAAGCCCCGATACCTCATGGGGGTGGGCACGCCGGAGGACCTCCTCGCCGGCATCGCCGCCGGCGTCGACATGTTCGACTGCGTCCTGCCCACCCGCACGGCCCGCAACGGCCTCCTCTTCACGACCCGGGGCCGTCTCAACGTGAAGAACGCCCGCTTCGCCGACGACGAGGGGCCGGCCGACCCCGACTGCGCCTGCTACACCTGCCGGACCTTCTCCCGCGCCTACCTGCGCCACCTCTTCCGGGCAGGCGAGCTCCTCGCCCTGCGGCTCAACACCCTCCACAACCTCCACCACTTCCTGCGGCTCATGGAGGGGGCCCGGGCGGCGATCGAGGCGGGGCGTTTCGCCGCCTGGCGGGCGGCCCGGCTCGAGGGGTACGCCCGGCGTCTCGAGTAGCGGGGCAGGGGGGCGGGGCACCGCGTTTCGGGGTTGCTTGCCGGCCCAAAGTGTGGCTAAAACACGACGCTTTTTCCAATGACCGGAGCATCCATGCACTCGTTCCTCACGCCGTTCCTGGCGCAGGCCGCGCCGGACGCGCCGAACCCGCTCATCCAGCTCGTCCCCTTCGTCCTCATCGCGGTGGTCTTCTACCTGGTGTTCTTCCGCCCCCAGCAGAAGCAGGTGAAGAAGCACCAGGAGTTCGTCTCGCAGCTCCAGAAGGGGCAGGACGTGGTCACGCAGGGCGGGATCATCGGCAAGGTGTTCCAGGTCGACGACAAGACCGTCACCCTCGATCTCGGGGGAGGCAACAAGGTGCGCTTCGTGAAGGGGCAGGTCGCCGGGTCGTGGTCCGACGCGACGGGCTCCTCGGAGAAGGACGCCAAGGAGAAGAAGTAGATGGAGCGCACCTGGTACTGGCGGCTGGGCCTGTCCCTCGCCGTCCTCTTCTGGTCCATCTGGCAGCTCGTGCCCACCTGGGCCTACTTCCGGCTGCCCCCGGAGGAACGGAACGGCCCGGCCTACGAGCAGTCGGTCCCCGGCTGGGCGCCCAACGCGAGGAAGCACCTCAACCTCGGCCTCGACCTGCAGGGCGGCATCCTGCTCGCGATGGGCGTGGACGTCGACCGGGCCGTGAAGGCCAAGGTCGTCCGCCGCGCCGACGAGATCGTGGACTTCCTCAAGGGGAAGAACGTCCCGGTCACCTCCGCCGGGCCGTCGGCCGACGGATGGCGCGTCGAGGTCCGCACCACCGACCCGAAGCAGGTCGAGCAGGTGGTCCAGGACTTCTACGGCGTGGAGATGTCCTCGCCGTCCGGCGCCCCCGAGGGCGCGGTGTGGTTCGCCTTCCGCCCCGACGTCATCAAGAACTTCAAGGAGAAGGCGGTCGAGCAGGCGGAGAAGACCATCCGCAACCGCGTCGACAAGTGGGGCGTCACCGAGCCGGACATCAAGCGCAAGCAGAACGCGCAGATCCAGATCCAGCTCCCCGGCTTCAAGGATCCGGGCAAGGCCAAGGAGCTCCTCGGCCGCACCGCCCAGCTCGAGTTCAAGATCGCCGACGACGACTCGGCGGTCCTCGACATCCTCCGCAACGAGATGCCTCCCTGCCCCCAGGGGCCGGACGGCGGCATCGCGCTGCCCTTGCCGCAGACCGGGTGCTACTTCGTGGAGCGGGTCGACCTGCCCACGGGCGTCCAGCGGCAGTCCACCTACGTGGCCGCCGGCAAGCGCACCGAGCTCGAGGCCGTCATCGAGCGCTCCATCAAGCCGCGGCTCGCCCGCGACCAGGAGATCGGCATCGGCGAGGTCACCGTGGGGCAGGGGCTCGTGAAGGAGCGCTTCTACCGGACCTACCTCCTCCGGGCCAAGACCGAGCTCACCGGCGACTACATCTCCGACGCCCGTCCCTCGGTCGACAACTCGAAGGGCGCCGGCGACCCGGTCGTGGCCTTCGCGATGTCGCCGGAGGGCGCGCGGCTCATGGAGAAGCTGACCACCGAGAACCTGGGCCGGCGCATGGCCATCGTCCTCGACTCCAAGGTGGAGAGCGCCCCGTACATCCAGGGCAAGATCTCCTCCAACGGCCAGATCACGCTGGGCTCCGGGCGCAACTACCAGGAGAAGTTCCAGGAGGCGAACGACATCTCCATCGTCCTCAAGGCCGGCGCGCTGCCCGCGCCGGTGACCATCTTCGAGGAGCGGACCGTCGGCGCCACCCTCGGGCCCGAGCTGGTCCGCAAGGGCACCATCGCCGCCCTGATCGGCCTCGGCGCCGTGATGCTCTTCATGCTGCTCTACTACCGGATGAGCGGGCTCATCGCCGACGTGGCCCTGGTGGCGAACGCCCTCCTCGTGCTCGCCATCATGTCGCTGCTCGGCTCCACCCTCACCCTGCCGGGCATCGCCGGCTTCGTCCTCACGCTCGGCATGGCGGTCGACGCCAACGTCCTCATCAACGAGCGCATCCGCGAGGAGCTGCGCGCCGGCAAGACCGTGCGCCAGGCGGTCGACCAGGGCTACGACAAGGTCTTCTGGACCATCGTCGACAGCCACGTCACCGCGCTGGTCGCCGCCGTGGTGCTCATGAACTACGGGTCCGGGCCGGTCCGCGGCTTCGCCGTCACCCTCATCATCGGCCTCCTCGCGTCGATGTTCACCTCCATCGTGGTCACCCGCGTGATCGTGGACTGGTTCACGCGCAACGACACCGCCCGGCTGAGCGTCTGATGCAATTCAAGACCTTCGACATCATCCCCCACGGGACCACCTTCGACTTCGTCGGGAAGCGCAAGATCGCGCTCATCCTGTCGACCCTCTTCAACCTGGCGGTCATCCTCTGGTCGCTCCCCCAGGTCCACGGCCTCGACTACGGCGTGGACTTCGCGGGCGGCACCGAGATGCAGGTGAAGTTCGACAAGGCCGTCGATCCGGGCGTGGTCCGCCAGAACATCGAGGCGCTCGGCTTCCGGGACGCGTCGGTCCAGACCTACGGTCCGGAGAGCGATCACAGCTACCTCATCCGGGTCGGGCGCGTGGCGCTGCTCACGCCGGAGGACGCCGCCCGCATCGTCGCCGCGGTGAAGGCGAAGTTCCCGGTGGTGGGGACGCCGGCCTTCAGCCCGGACGTGGGCGACAAGATCGACTTCGAGTTCCAGGTGCTCCCGTCCGCGACCGAGCTCCAGGGCGTGGTCGAGTCCACCGGCGTGAAGGTCCGCGAGATCCGGGAGGAGGCCGGCCTCACCGCCGGCACCAAGGCGCTCGCGGTGCTCACCCAGGGCATCCAGGACCGGGTCGAGAAGGAGCTCGCGGCGCGCTTCTCCGACGCGAAGCCCCAGGTGCTCCGGGTGGAGTACGTCGGCCCGGCGGTCGGCCGCGAGCTCCGCAACCAGGGGTTCAAGGCCATCCTCTACGCCATGGCCCTCATCGTGGTGTACGTCGGCCTGCGATTCGACTTCCGCTTCTCCCCGGGCGTCATCGTCGCCATCCTCCACGACGCCATCATCACGCTCGGCTACTTCGCCTTCACCGGACGCGAGTTCAACCTGACGTCGGTCGCCGTGATCCTCACCGTGGTCGGCTACTCCGTGAACGACACGGTGGTGGTCTACGACCGCATCCGCGAGAACCAGGCCAAGCTGAAGGGCCGGAAGCTCGCCGACATCGTCAACCTCTCCATCAACGAGACCCTCGGGCGCACGTTCCTCACCTCGTTCGCCACCGCCCTGTCCCTCGTCGGCCTCCTCATCTTCGGCGTGGGCACCATCTTCGACTTCGCCGCGGCCATGCTCATCGGCATCATCTCGGGCACCTACTCCACCTGGTTCCTCGCCGCCCCGATGACCATCTGGCTCGAGGAGCGGGCCGAGGCGGCCCGCCGGAAGAAGGCGGGGGCCCGGGCGGCCTAGCCGCTGCAGATGGGAGGATTCCCAGACATCCGGGGGGCCCGTCGAACGCGGCGGGCCCCTTGCGATTTTCTAACGGTCGGGCCCCGCGCTCCCCGCTAGGAAGGACCCTTCCCGGGGCGTCACGCCCGCGGGAAGGGCCGTGACATGATGCGGCGCCGCCGGGGAGCGGCGCGGAAAGGACAGGGCAGTCGAGCGTGGATCCGCTGTCCAGCGCCGTCGCAGGCGTCTCCGTCGTGCTCGCCATCTCGATGGCGGTCGCCCACGTCGTGCGCCGCCGGCGCCGCCAGGCGCGCGACGCGGAGGTCCTCCGGGAGAAGCAGGAGAAGAACCTCCACATCCCCCGCTCGCTCCACCCGGTCATCGACACCGACATCTGCATCGGGTCGCTCTCCTGCCTGAAGGCCTGCCCGGAGGGCGACATCCTCGGCATCCAGAAGCACACGGCCACCCTCGTGCACGCCGACCACTGCATCGGCCACGGCAAGTGCGCGGCGGAGTGCCCGGTCCAGGCCATCCGGCTCGTGATGGGCACCTCCGAGCGCGGCGTGGACCTCCCCGAGGTGGACGAGTTCTTCGAGTCCAGCCGCCCCGGGGTCCACGTCGTCGGCGAGCTCGGCGGCATGGGGCTGCTCCGCAACGCCGTGCGGCAGGGACTCCAGGTGGCGAAGCGGCTCGACCACGTCCTCCCCCGCGGGCCCGCGGGCGGCGCCCGGGTCGACGTCGTGGTCGTGGGGGCCGGCGCGGCCGGGCTCGCCACGGCCTGCGCGCTCCACGAGGCCGGGCGCAGCTACCGGCTGCTCGAGCAGGGGACCTGGGGCGGGACGATGTTCCACTACCCGCGCCGGAAGATCGTGATGACCGAGCCGGCCCACATCCCCGGCTTCGGGAAGATCGGCAAGCGGATCATCAGCAAGGAGGAGCTGCTCGAGACCTGGGGAAAGGCCATCGAGAAGGTGGGCGTCCGGGTCGAGGAGAACGTCCAGGTCACCGGCATCGAGGGCGAGGACGGGGCCTTCTCCGTCCACACGTCGAAGGGAATCGTGGAGGCCCGCAAGGTGGTGCTCGCCTGCGGACGCCGGGGCACACCGCGGAAGATGGGCGTTCCCGGGGAGGAGCTCGAGAAGGTCACCTACGGGTTCACCGACGCCGAGCAGTACGACGGGCGGCGGGTGCTGGTGGTGGGCGGGGGCGACTCGGCGCTGGAGGCCGCCATCGCCATCGGCGAGCTGGGCACCGCGGAGGTGGCGCTGTCCTACCGGGGCGCGGAGCTCTCCCGCGCGCGGCAGGCGAACCGGGACAAGCTGGCCGCGATGGCCGAGGCCGGTCACGTGACCCTGCTCCTCCCCTCCCAGGTGAAGTACGTCACGCCGGACGAGGTGCGCATCGACTGGAACGGCCGCGAGATGCGGCTCCCCAACGACGACATCATCGTGAACATCGGCGGCGATCCGCCGGACGGCTTCCTGAAGGCGGCCGGGGTGGAGATGCGCCGCTACTCGGGCGAGCAGCTCGGGGCGAAGACCGGCGAGGACCACGTCAGCGAGGAGGAGATCCGGAACCGGCGCCGCCTGCGCCGGACGCTCGCCCTCTACGGCCTGCTCGGGGCCGTCATCGTCGCCTACCTCGCCTGGAGGGGATGGGACTACTACCGGCTCGACACGATGGGCCGGCTCCGCTCGCCGATGCACCGGGCCTTCAAGTCGGCCGGACCGTGGGGGCACGGCGTGGGCATCGTGGCCACGGCCTTCATGCTCTCCAACTTCCTGTACCCGGTCCGCAAGCGCGCCCGTTCGCTCACCGGGCTGTGGGACATCCGGGACTGGCTCAACTTCCACGTCTTCGTGGGCTTCATGAGCCCGCTCGTCATCGCCTTCCACGCGGCGTTCCAGTCGAACAACCTCCTCGCCACCGCCACGGCGGCCGCGCTCGGCATCGTGGTCGGCACCGGGCTCATCGGCCGGTTCATCTACGGCATGGTGCCCTCGGTCGGCGGGCACGCGGAGGAGCTGGAGCTCATCGCCGGCCGGTTCGAGCGGCTCCGGGCCCAGGTCGAGCCCATGCTGGCGGGCGCCCGGGAGCGGGGCCGGCTCGACGCGCTCGTCACGGCGGCCTCGCGCGACCTCCCGCGCGGCTCGCTCCTCGCGGCCCTGCTCAAGGAGCCGCTGGCCGGCCTCCAGCTGCGCATGCGGCTCTGGCGGGTGCGCTTCCTCTTCACCAGCCCTTCGCAGTACGCTCGCTTCTCCGTGTCCATCCTCCGCCTCCGGCGGCTCCGGTTCCAGATCGCCTTCTACGGCGGGCTGCGGAACCTGCTCCGCAACTGGCGGGTGATGCACGCCTCGCTGGCGGTATTCCTGGTCTTCGTGATGACGGTCCACATCGGCTTCTCGCTCTACCTGGGATACGGCCTGAAATGACGACAACGAGACGCAACCCGGTCCTCGCCGTCCCCGCCACGGCGCTCGCGCTCGCCGCCCTCCTCGCCGCCGTCCCGACCCGGGCCGACCTCGTCTCGCCCGGAGAGCTCTCCCGCGCCCACGAGAAGCTGGAGGGGATCCAGAACTGCACGAAGTGCCACGCCGCCGGGCAGCAGTTCTCCGAGGAGAAGTGCCTGGAGTGCCACAAGGAGCTGCGCCCGTCGATCGCGGCGGGGAAGGGCTTCCACGGGCGGCTCTCCGATCGCCGGTGCGAGAACTGCCACCACGAGCACCACGGGAAGGCCTTCCCGCTCGTCGACTGGGGCGACGGGGGGCAGAAGTCGTTCGACCACGGGAAGACCGGCTGGCCCCTCGCCGGCAAGCACGCGAAGGCGAAGTGCGAGGCCTGCCACGACCCGCGCCGCGTCACCGACGGGGCCGTGAAGGAGGTCCTGGGCAAGGGGAGGAAGAGCCTCCTCGGGGCCCCGGCCACCTGCGCCGGCTGCCACTTCGACGAGCACCGCGGCCAGCTCGGCAACGACTGCCAGAAGTGCCACGACCCGGCCGCCTGGAAGCCGGCCACGAAGGGGTTCGACCACGCGAAGACCCGCTACCCGCTCACCGGCCTCCACGTGAAGGTCCCCTGTGCGAAGTGCCACGTCCCGCAGACCGACCCGGAGGGGAAGCACGACTTCCCCCAGGCGGTGTCCGCGACCTTCGCGAAGTACAAGCCGCTCCCCTTCGCGCTCTGCACCGACTGCCACAAGGACCCGCACCAGAACCGCTTCGGGGCCCTCTGCACCACCTGCCACGTGGTGGAGGGCTGGAAGGTCATGAAGGTCGCCGGCGGCGAGAAGACCGCCTTCCACGAGAAGACGCGCTACCCGCTGCGGGGCGCCCACGTGAAGGTGGAGTGCAAGGCCTGCCACGGTCCGTACGAGGGCCAGGCCAAGGCCGTCTACAAGGACAAGAAGTTCGCGGCCTGCACCGACTGCCACGTGGACGCGCACCTCGGCAAGCTGGCCCGCAAGGGCCAGCCCGCCCCCGGCTGCGATCGCTGCCACGCCGTCGAGGGTTGGGTGCCGGTCCGCTTCGAGGTCGCCGATCACCAGAAGACGAGCTACCCGCTCGAGGGAGCCCACCAGGCCGTGTCCTGCGAGCGCTGCCACGTGCGGGACCCGAAGCTGGCCGAGAAGGCCCCCGCCGCCATGCGGGCCGAGATGAAGCGGCAGCACCGGCCCCTCAAGGTGAGCGACTTCACCATGGAGAAGAAGGTGGAGGCGAAGAAGTGCACCGCCTGCCACCGCGACGTCCACCAGGGGCAGTTCGAGAAGCGGATGGCCGTGGACGGGTGCTCCGCCTGCCACGACCAGGTCTCGTTCACGAAGACCCGCTTCGACCACGCACGGGACACGAAGTTCCGGCTCGACGGCAAGCACGGGAGGACGGCCTGCGCCTCCTGCCACGCCACGGCGGCGGGGAAGGACGGCAAGCCCTTCGTGCGCTACGCCGGCGCCCCGATGGCCTGCGCGAAGTGCCACGCCGACCCCCACGCGGCCCAGTTCGCCGTGAAGAAGGTCACCGAGTGCGCCGCCTGCCACGGGGTGGAGGAGTGGAAGAAGCTGAAGTTCGTCCACGGCGAGCCCTTCACGACCTACACGCTCGGCGGCAAGCACGCCAAGGTCGCCTGCGACAAGTGCCACCCGGTGGCCCAGGTCGGGGAGGCGAAGATCAAGCGGTACAAGCCGGTGCCGCGCGACTGCCAGGCCTGCCACGCCGACTTCCACAAGGGCGCCTTCCGGGGGTACGAGCCGTGATCCACCTCGCCGCCGCCGTCCTCCTCGCCGTCCAGGCCGGGGCCACGGGCCCGGCCCAGGCCGCAGCCCCCGCCGCGCCCGCCCCCTCCGCGAAGGCCTCGTCCTCCCACGGCGGCGAGACGAAGTGCGCCGCCTGCCACACGCCGGAGGGCTGGGGGGACGTGAAGTTCATCCACGAGCGCACCGGCTTCCCCCTCACCGGGAAGCACGCCCAGGTGGCCTGCCGGAAGTGCCACGTGGTCGACTTCAAGGAGCCGCTCTCCCGCTCCTGCGCGGGCTGCCACCGCGACGTCCACGGCGGCTACTCCGGCGTGCAGTGCGCGTCGTGCCACGACACGGACGGCTGGAAGTCCCGCTTCGACGCCGACGCCCACCGGCGCACCAACTTCCCGCTCCAGGGGCGTCACGCCACGCTCCCCTGCGAGCAGTGCCACGGCGACCGGCGCGACCGTTCCTTCGCCCGCCCCACGGTCGCCTGCTGGGAGTGCCACCAGGCGGATCTCGCCACGGCCACCGGACGGGGCGCCGACCACACCGCCTTCCCGGGTTACCCGCAGCTCGCCTGCCTGGGCTGCCACGGCTTCTGGCGCTGGAGCCCGGCCACCTTCGCCGGCCACTCCCCGTGCTTCCCCATCGACTCCGGGAACCACGCCGGCATCGCCTGCCTCCAGTGCCACGTCACGCTGCCGGTGCCGCTCGTCATCGGGTCCTGCTCCAGCACGCCGTACCCGGCCTGCCTCCGCTGCCACCAGAAGAACTGCGCCACGCACCCGCCGGTCACCGGGTTCCAGTGCACGGACGAGCGCTGCTACGGATGCCATCCGCGAGGCACCGTGGAGGGCGGAGGGGATCTCCGGCTGAAGGGACCCGCGTTCCGGAAGGTGAGGCCATGACCGGCGCCGCGCTCCTCGTCCTCTCGGTGGCCGCCGCCCAGGCGTCCGCGCCCGCGGTTCCTGCTCCCCCGGCTCCGGCCGCGCAGGCCGCACAGGCCTCTCCTCCCGGTCCTCCGGCGCCACCCGCGGTGGCCCGCCGCGTCGAGGGCAAGGTGACGTTCGCCACGGCGACCTCGGCCTTCCTCGACGCCGGCTCCCTCGAGGGCATCGCCCCCGGGCAGGTGGTCCGGCTCACCCGCGCCGGCCAGCCGGTCGGCTCCTGCACGGTCCGCGAGACCGCCGACCACTCGGCGACCTGCCTCGGCGGGGGGCTCCGGGCCGGCGACCGGTTCACCCTCGAGACCACGGTCGCCGGCGCGGTCGCGCCGGTCGTGCTCGCGCCCGTCCCCAGCGAGGAGGAGCTCGAGCGCCGGAACGCGGCGGTGGTCGGAACGCCGGTCGCGCTCGTGGAGGCCAAGGCGACCCCGCGGGAGGTCGCGATCGGCCAGCTCCCGGTGGTCCGCGGCGACCTCGGCTACGCGGTGTGGCTGGCGAGCCCGTCCGGCCCGGGGGACTCGCAGCGCGTCCAGCTCGACATCCAGGTGAACGGGCTCGACACCTTCGCCGGCTTCAAGCTGCACGCCGACGCCCGGCTCATGCAGTGGACCCAGCGCGATCCCACGTACGTCCCCGGATCGAGCACCCAGTTGCTCGTCTACGACCTCGAGCTGGCCCAGCGCGATCCGCGCCGGAGCTGGAGCGCCGCCTTCGGGCGCGTGCAGCCGTGGTTCATCCCCGGCTCCACGGTCTTCGACGGCGCGCAGGGGGGGCTCCGGTTCGGGCGCAACGAGGTGGGCGTGTTCGGCGGCCTCGTGCCCGACACCTGGACCACCGAGCCCACCACGAGCCAGTGGACGGGCGGCGTCTACGGGAACTTCGAGGCGCCCATCGACGGGACGCTCCTCTCGGGCAGCGCGCGCATCGCGGTCGTGAACAACGCGTCCGTGCAGCGCCACTACGAGGGGGAGGTCCTGCTCAGCTACTGGGCCGGGGGCATCCTCAGCGCCAGCGGCAACCTGCGCATGGGCTTCGGCGACGTCTCCTCGCCCGCGTACGTCGACGCGGCGCGGCTCTACGTCACGGTGCGGCCGGTCCCGATCGCCTGGATCACCGGCGGCTTCTCCTACTGGGGGCTCACGGTGGAGAACGGGGAGCCCATCGCCACCTGGCCCGGCCCGTCCCGTCGGGCCGACGGCAGCGCGGGCGTGGACGCCACCGACTGGCTGCGCATCGCCGTCCTGGGCGGCTGGGTGGACGACCTCTACTCCGGCCTCTCCCATTCCTACGCCGGACCCGAGGTCACCTTCACGAAGGTGCTGGCCGGGCTCTCCTTCGGCTACCTGAAGGACTTCGGCTGGGTGGACGGGCAGAGCGCCTGGGGCCAGATCGGCTGGGCGCCCATGGCCGACACCCGCCTCACTGCGCGTGCGTCCTGGTTCCAGACCACCGAGACCGTCCAGGGCGTCACGAGCCCCATGGCCACGAACGAGCTCGGGCTCACCCTGAACGGGACGGTGGCGTTCAACCGCTGGCTCGGGCTGCGGGCCTCGATCCTCCTGCGCGGGGGGATCGACGAGGGCGCGGCGTCCATCCCGTGGGGGACTGCCGCGAACCTGTTCCTCGTGGGAAGCTACTGATCCTCCAAGGAGACACCATGCGCCGGCTCACCTTCCGGATCACGACGATGGCCCTCGCCCTCGCGGCGCTCCCCGCTTCGGCGGCGGAGTTCAGCTGCCCCAAGGGCACGAAGGAGGCCGGGGTCGGCCAGGAGAAGGACGCCCGCTGGTGCGAGTCGATGGTGGACGGGAAGGTGGTCCTCGACGGTCCGTTCTGGCGCTTCTACCCGGACGGCAAGATCGCCTCGAAGGAGACCTTCTCGCGCGGCGACGCCGTGGGCACGTACGAGGCGTGGCACCCCAACGGGAAGCTGGCGCGGAAGGGCTCCTACAAGAAGGGGCTCGCGGTCGGGACGTGGAGGAACTGGGACGACCAGGGGCGGCTCCGCTCCGAGGTCGCCTACAAGCTCCCGCGGGCCACCCGCACCGAGTTCTTCCCGAACGGGAAGGTGAGGGCGCGCGGCGACATGCTCGACGGGGCCAAGGTGGGCACCTGGACGCTGCGCGACGAGTCCGGGACGGTCGTCGGGACCTGCGACTTCGGCAAGGGGCTCGTGACCCTGCCCCCCGGCGAGCCGTGCCGCCTCATCGCCGACGGCGTGGAGCCGAAGGGCTTCGCGCGCCCCGCCGCGGTCGGCGCCGTGGACGCGGACGGGGGCTTCACCATCCGCGTCGGCGGTCAGGCCTGGAGGTTCGCGACGCCGGGCGGGTGGGTGGCCGACGGCAAGGCCGGTGCGGCCGACGGGCTGCCCGTCGTGCTCTCCCCGCGGGGAACGGAGGCGTGGCGCGGCCCGGCCACGATGTACGTCCGGCCAGTCTACCGCGACGGGAGGGACTTCCCCGGCGCCGTCGCGGCGGAGGGGGAGGCCTTCCGGAAGTCGGTGGTGGACTACGCGGAGCGGCTGGCCGGCGAGGGCAAGACGGCGTCCGGGCGCCCGTGGATGGCGAAGTCGATCTCCTACCACGCCGCCCAGGAGGCCGTCGGAGGCGCCAAGATCGTGAACGACGCGCTGGCCCACGAGGCCGTGGCGTTCGTGGACGCGTCGGACGACGTGGTGCTCCTCCTGGTCCTGGCGAGCCACGAGGAGAAGCAGGTGGACCAGGCCCTCCCGGCGCTCCGGGAGCTGGCCTCGTCTGCGCGGTCGGCGAAGTAGCGGAGGGCCGGCCGTCGCGGGACGGCGGCCGCCGGGCGTCCGGGGGGAGGGCGCTACTTGCCCTTCGCGAATTCCGCCATGAAGCCGGCGAGCGCGTCCACCCACTCGTGGGGCACGGCGTTGTAGGTGGAGACCCGGATGCCGCCGACCGAGCGGTGCCCCTTCAGCCCCACCATGCCCTGCTTCTTCGCCTCGGCGACGAACTGCTCCTCGAGCGCCTCGGTGGGGAGCCGGAAGACCACGTTCATCACCGACCGGCTCTCCTTCTCCACCGGCGAGCGGTAGAAGGCCGGGTTCGCGTCGATGGCCCCGTACAGCCGGGCCGCCTTCCTGCGGTTCGCGGCCTCCATCGCGGCGAGCCCGCCCAGCCCCTTCAGCCAGGCGAGCACGTTGCGGACCATGTAGACGCCGAAGGTGGGCGGCGTGTTGTAGAGCGACCGGTTCTCGGCGTGGGTGCGGAACTGGAGGATCTTGGGGATGTCCTTGCGCCCCTTCTCGACGAGCTCCTTCGACACGATGGCCACGACGATGCCGGACGGCCCGATGTTCTTCTGGGCGCCGGCGTAGACGACGCCGAAGCGCGAGACGTCGAAGGGACGCCAGAGGAAGTCGCTCGACATGTCGCCGACGAGCGGGACGCTTCCCGTGGACGGGAAGGCGCGCGACGGGTCCACGTTGAACTCGACGCCGTGGATGGTCTCGTTGGAGGTGAGGTGCAGGTAGGACGCCGCCGGATCCACCTTCACCTCGGCCGGTGCCGGGACGCGGACGTAGCTCTTCTCCTTCCCGTCGCCCGTGCCGGTGGACTGGGTGGCGACCGTGGCGCCGAGCAGGCCCGCCACCACCTTCGCCTCGCCGAGCGCCTTCTCCCCCCAGGCGCCGGTCACGAGGTGCTGGCCGGCCTTGCCCTTCTCCATGAGGTTCAGGGGGATCTGGGCGAAGAGCATGGACGCTCCGCCCTGGAGGAAGAGGATCTCGTGGCTGGCCGGCACGGCGAGGAGCTCGCGGAGGAGCGAGAGGGCCTCGTCGTGGACCGCCTCGTACTCCTTGCCGCGGTGGCTGTGCTCCATCACCGACATCCCGCTGCCGGCGAGGTCGAGCAGCTCCTCGCGGGCCCGCTCGAGGGCGGGGAGGGGGAGTGCGGCGGGACCGGCGTTGAAGTTCATCTTGCGGGCCATGGCGAACCTCCGTGCGGCGTGCGAACTCGGGTGGCCGGCTGCGGGCCGGGGCGGCGGTCTACTTGCCGGGAGCGGGAGCCGGGGCCGGGGGGGGCATGCCGGGGCCGCCCGGACGCTGGCGCAGCTCGGCGATGGCCTGTCCGGCCTGGGCGGCGAAGCGCCCCGACTTGTCGTTGGCGATGACCTTGAGCCAGGTCTCCTCGGCGCGCTTCGCGTCCTTCAGGTCGTAGGCGTAGACCACGCCGGCGTTGAAGAGGCTCTGCATGTGGGTGGGCGCCACCTGGTTCGCCTTGAGGAAGTTGGCGATGGCCTTGTCGTACTGGCCGATGTCCCGGTACATGACGCCCTGGTCGGTGAGGACGTCCGGGTTCTTCGGGTCGAGCGCCAGCGCGTTCGCGTAGGCGTCGATGGCGGCCTGGTGCTGCTTCGTGTCGAAGTAGTCGTTCCCGAGCGAGATCCAGGCCTGGACGTCCTTCGGGTTCTGGGCCACGAGCTGCTTCGCGATGGCGATGCGCTGCTCGGCGCCGGCCGGCGCACCGGCCATGCCTCCGGGGGGCATCGCCTGGGGAGGCATCGCGCCCGGCGGCATCGCGCCAGGGGGCATCCCGCCCGGCGGCGCGGCCGTGGGGATGCCGGGCGCGGGTGCGATGGGGGCGGCGGTCACGGGCTCGTTCTTCTTGCAGCCGGCGACGGCGACGACGGCGGCGAGGGCGATGGCGGTGCGCTTCAAGCGGTGGCCTCCTCGGAGCGCCCGGGCGAAGGCCCGGGCGGATGCACGCGCGGGAGTCTAGCGGCAATCCCGGGGGATTCAAGGAGGGCGGGCAGGGCGCGGGACGGCCGGGGGGCGTGGTACTCCTGGCGCCGTGAGCCGGGGTACGCAGAGCCTCCTCCTCGTGGACGCCCGTCCCCGCACCGCGGCCCTGGCCGCGCTGGCGGCCGCGGTGGAGGCGGATCCCGTCCTCGACGGCGTGGACGTCCGCTTCGTGCCTCCCCAGCCCGCCCTCCGCTCGGCCGTCGACGCCGCTGTCACGGCC